>JAYTJO010000144.1:0-4307 GCA_043730975.1 Thermoleophilia bacterium
GGGCGAGGGCGATCACACGTCGATGGCGTGGTCGGCGGACGTCAAGATCGCGGGGCCTGTGGGCTCGATGGGGCAGCGGGTGCTACAGCCGATCATCAACCAGCAGGTGGGGAACGTCCTCACCGCGCTCGAGAAGAAGGTTGCGGAGGCAAAGGCGGCTGCGCCAGGAGCGGGGGAGGCCAGCTAGGAACGGTTACCCCAGTGCGTCGAAGGCGAACGCGATCGCATCGTCGGCAGTCAGCGCCCGGCCCTGCTCGTACGCCTCGGCAAAGGCGGCTTCGCCTAGTTGCTCGCGGGCGATCGCTCGTGTCTGCTCGCTCCGTCCCACGACCCACGGCTCGGCCGCTTCGATCTGCTCGGTCAACGCTTCCGCGCATGAGAGGATCCGCGCGGCTCCTCCCGTTCTTCCCAGGTGAGCGAGGACGTTGGCAACCCGGGCGAGGGCGACCGCCAGCTCGGAGCGGCCGAGGTCGCGAGCTATCTGGAGATGTTCCGTGGCCCGCGAGAGTGCCTCTTCCGCCTCGCCCTGATCGGCAGCGATCAGAGCCAGTGCACCCAGCGACTGCGCTTCGACGAGCGTGTTTTCGAGTTCGCGCGCCCGGGCGAGGTTCTCTGCGTAGAGCGCTCGGGCTCGTTCCCAGTCTCCGAGCTGCAGGTGTCCGAAGGCGAGCTGACGGGCCACGCCGATGGCCGAGTCCTGATCGTCGAGGTCGCGGAAGAGCTGGAGCGCCTCTTCCAGTAGCGGCCGGGCGGTCAGGTAATCGAAGTCCTGGCCGGAGCCCGGGGCGAGCCTTCGGAGGGCGTCCGCGGTACCGGATCGATCCGCGAAGGTTCGATAGAGATCGAGGGCCTCCGCGGCGCAGCGCTGTGCGCCGGCGTGATCCTCACTCAACTCCAACGTGTCGCAGGCGCCGATCAGCGCCTTGGCGCGGGCGGGTGTCGGACGACCGTCGGCGGCGAGCGCGGCCGGAAGGCGCGAACGAAGCTCCACGAAGTGACCGTTTGCGAACCAGAACTCGACCAGCGCGCCTGTCATGCGCAAGACCAACTGGGTCTCGCCTGCGCTCCCGAGTTGGTCGAGCGCCGCGCGAAGGTTGTCGTGCTCGACCTCGAGCCGGTCGAGCCACTGCCCGGGTCCCTGGAGAGCGCCCCGAAGTGCGACGTCCCGTAGGTACGGGACGGCCGTCTCGGCGAGCGCGAGGTAGTACTGGGCGTGGCGATTGCGGAGCTTGTTGCGCTCGCCGGAGGCGTCGAGCCGTTCGGTTGCGTACTCGCTGATCGTTTCGAGCATCCAGTAACGGGGCTCACCGGTGGCATCGTCGCGCTTGCGCAGAAGGCTCTTGTCGAGGAGGGATTGGAGGATGTCGGGATCGGCGTCGGTGATCTGCTCGGTGACCTCGTAGGTGCTACCGCCGGCGAAGACAGCTAGGCGGCGGAAGAGCTGTTTCTCTTCGCCCGTGAGGAGGTCGTGTGACCACTCGATCGTGGCGCGCAGGGTATGCTGGCGGGGGTCGGCGTCGCGGTCTCCCTTGAGCAGGTCGAGGCGTTGTGAGAGCCGGTCGAGCAGTTGCTCGGAGGAGAAGACGGCGGTGCGGGCAGCGGCGAGTTCGATCGCGAGGGGAAGCTCGTCGAGGCGGGCGCAGAGCTCGGCCACGGCAGGGCCTGGGGTGAAGGAGGGGTCGACGGCGCGGGCGCGGGCCCCGAACAGTTCGGCCCCATCCTTCTCTGCGAGCGGCGGCACAGGCCACGTTTGCTCGCCGCCCACGCGCAGGCGCTCTCGGCTGGTGACGAGCACCTGCAGGTTGGGGCAGGCCGAGAGCAGGCTTGCGACGTCTGGCGCCGCCTCGGCGACGTGCTCGAAGTTGTCGAGGAGAAGAAGCAGCGACTTTTCGGCGACGTGCTCGGCGAAGGCGTCCTCGGCTCCGACAGCCTGGGCCGCGCTCTGCATCACGAGCTGTGGGTCGCGCAAGGAGGCGAGCGGCACCCAGAAGATCCCGTCCGGGTACGAGTCGGACGCCGCTGCCGCTGCCTGGAGCGCGAGCCGTGTTTTGCCGGTGCCGCCCGGGCCGGTGAGCGTGAGCAGGCGAACATCGTCGCGAGCGAGGAGCGCAAGCACCTCGGCGAGCTCGAGCTGTCGGCCGAGAAAGGCTGTCGCGGGGATCGGCAGGTTGGTGCGGTAGAGGCTCTTCAGTGCCGGGAACTCGCCGTTACCGAGCTGGTAGATCCGCTCGGGCGCGGACAGATCCTTCAACCGATGCTCGCCCAGGTCGTGGAGCACGTCGCCGTCGACGAGCGCCGCGGTGGAGATGGAGACGAGCACCTGGCCACCGTGACCACAGGCCGCGACCCGGGCAGCACGATGCACATCCGGGCCTACGTAGCCTTCCTCGGTAAGGAGCGGTGTTCCGGTGTGCAGACCGATTCGGACGGTGATCGGCCCGCCCTCGAGACCTGCGCGTGCGTCGGCGGCCGCCTGTAGCGCACCCGGCGCGGTTCGGAAGGCGACGAAGAACGCGTCCCCCTGCGTGTCCACCTCGACACCGCCGTGCGCGGCGAACGCCCCGCGCAGAACGCGTCGATGCTCCGCCAGCGCCTCCGCATAGGCAGCGACTCCGAGCTGGTGCAACAGCTTCGTCGACCCCTCGACGTCCGTGAACAGAAACGTCACCGTTCCCGACGGGAGGTCAGGCATCGGGACGCTCTGCGAATGCCTGTGCAACCGCCTCGTCGGGTGAAAGCGCCTTCCCTTCCTGCCACGCTGCGGCGAGAGCGTCGTCGTCGAGTTGCGTGCGGATGGCGCTGAGTGTGTTCTCGTCTCTCTCCGCGTTGATCGGGCGCGCGCGGGCGCCGATCTCCTCATAGACGGCCTCTGCACTCGCGAGCGTTCGGGCAGCCTCTACCGCTCTGCCCGCGAGGGCAAGGCCGTGGGCGAGGCGGCTCAGGTCCATTGCCGTCTGAGCGGCGGGCACGCCCAGATCGCGATGGATGCGATACGCCTGCGCTAGCATCGGGAGGGCGTCCGCGAGCCGACCCTCCTCGAGGGCGACATTGACCGCCAGCGCCCCCAGTGACAGAGCCTCGATATTCCGGTCGGCCGTCGCACGTGCACGCTGAAGGTTGTCGTCCCACAACGCCCGTGCCCGCTCGCCGTCGCCGAGACGGTAGTAGGTCCAGGCGAGAAGGTGAGTCGCGAAGAGATTGTGGAACTGGTCGTCGAGCTCGCGGAAGAGTCGGACGCTCTCTTCGATGAGCGGCTTGGCCCGTTGGAGACCGCCCTCGTCGAGGGTCGCATGACCGACCAAATACACGGAGTAGGCAGTATCCCACGCATCCCCGATCACACGATGGAGTGCGAGCGCCTCCTCGGCACACAGCCGGGCCGCTGCAGTATCGCCGGCGTTCATTGCCATCCCGCCCGCCCCGTTCAGCGCTTTGGCACGTGCTGCCGTGGGACGTCCGTCGGCGCGAAGCGCGGTCTCTAGACGGCGCCGGCCTTCGGCCAGGTGGCTCCTCGCATCCCAGAACCACCAAACAGCTCCCGCCAGCCTCAGGGCAAGCTGGGTCCTTCCTGAAGCCTCGAGTCGGTCGAGGGCAGCGCGGAGGTTGTCGTGCTCGGGGTCAACTCGGTCGACCCACTCCCTGGATTCTCCGGATTCTTTGCGGAGGTGCGGCTCTGCAGCCTCGGCGAGTGCCAGGAAGTGCTCCGCGTGCCGCCGTTGCCGCTCCTCCGCTTCTCCTGAGTCCGCAAGCCTCTCGGCTGCGTAGTCGTGGATCGTCTCGAGCATCCAATAGCGCTCCTCGGTGTGGCGAATGAGGCTTTTCTCGACAAGCGCTTGGATGGTGTCGAGGTCGGCGTCGGCGACGTTCTCGGCGGCCGCGAGAGTGCAGCCGCCTGCAAAGACGCTCAGGCGCGCGAAGAGCTGCCGCTCGGGCTTGGGGAGAAGCTCGTACGACCACTCGATCGTTGCGCGCAGCGTCTGCTGGCGTGGATCCGCATCGCGGCTGCCCCTAAGCAGGTCGAGCCGCGTGGAGAGGCGCTCGAGGATCTGTGCCGGGGAAAGAGCCTTGACCCGGGCGGCTGCGAGCTCCACCGCGAGCGGGAGCGAGTCGAGCCGGACGCAGAGCTCGGCTATCGCGTCGCTCGGCTCGACCTGCGCGCGTACGCAGAAGAGGGAAACGGCCTCGGATTCGACAAGCGGGGGTACCGAGTATTCGACCTCGCCTTGGACGCGCAGAAGCTCGCGGCTCGTGACGAGTAAGGTGAGGTTTGGACATGAAGTGAGGAGAGAGGAGAGTTCGGGTGCAGC
>JAYTJO010000145.1:0-7485 GCA_043730975.1 Thermoleophilia bacterium
CACACGGATCGTCAAGCTCGGCCCCCGCCCCGGCGATGCGGCGCCGATGGTGTTGCTCGAGTTCGTGGATTACGACCCGGCCGCCGCTGCCTGAGGCCACCGGCCGGCGCTGGCTCTCCCGGGCGGCAAGCCGCCCTCCGCGAGCGACGCCCCGGAGGCCCGAGGGGCGTCGCGGGGCACATTTCGAGGGGGGCGCCTAGGGGGCGCCCTTCGTCGTTCTCGGGCGAGCTGCTCTCCCTGACCCTCCTTGTGACCCGTACGCTTCATCCATGTTGACGCTGATCGCGCTCCTCATCGCGCTCCTGTTCCTGGACTCGCCGTGGAATGTGATCGTTGTCGTCGTCGCGATCGTGATCGACATCCTCGAGTGGGTGGCCTACATCTGGTGGTCGCGTCGCCAGCGCCACAGGGTGCCGCCTGCGGTCGGCGTGGAGGCGCTCGTTGGACGTCGTGGCCTAGCGGTCTCGCGCCTCACCCCGGGCACGCCAGAGGAGACCGGTCAGGTACGGGTCGACGGGGAGATCTGGGGCGCCCGCGCCGGAGTGCCGATCGAGCCGGGCTCGAGCATCGTGGTCCGCGCCGTCGACGAGCTCGTGCTCGAGGTCGATCCCGCGCCGCCTTCCTAGAAGCGTGGTACAACGATCGGCCGTGGCACTCCTCCGACTCACGCTCGAATACGACGGCGGCGGCTTCCACGGCTGGGCGAGACAGCCGGATCAGCGGACAGTTGAGGGTGTCCTACGCGACGCGCTCGACGTCATCTACCCGCGCGGCTGGAGCGATCTGGCGGTTGCCGGCCGCACCGACACGGGCGTGCATGCCACGGGGCAGGTCGCAAGCGTGATGGTCACGGCGGGTGCACCTGCAGCGAAAGCCGCCGAGGCGCTGAACACCGCCCTGCCGCCGGACGTCTCGGTGCTCGCGGTCGAGGACGCCCCCGAGGGCTTCCACGCACGCTTCTCGGCCACGGCGCGCTCGTACCGGTACATCGTGCTCAACCGGCCCGCTCGGTCAGCGCTCGAGGTGAGGCGTTCGCTCTGGTGGCCCCGGCCGCTCGAATTCGAGCGGCTCCAGGCGTGCGCGTCACACTTGCCGGGCGAGCACGAGTTCACAGCGTTCACTCCCGCCGAGAGCCAGCACGATGTCTTCGTGCGCATCGTCCGTGAGGCGATGTGGGAGCAGCACGGCGATCATCTCCACTTCACGGTCACCGCAGACTCGTTCCTGCGCCACATGGTGCGCACGCTCGTCGGGACGATGCTCCAGAGCAGCCCAGAGCGGTTCGCGCGTCTGCTCGGCGGGCGGCCCCGCTCGGAGGGGGGCGCGACGGCGCCTCCGTGGGGTCTTTATCTGGAGCGGGTGGAGTACGAAGACTGACGAGCCAAGGAGTTCCGTCGGCGTTTGGGGAGATGCCGGATCGTCTGAAAGAGACATCTTGAGGTTCGCCGCGGCGATTGGCACGTTTGTCCGATGAGCCTGCGACAGACTGCCTCCCGATTCGTCTGGGCGTGGTCTCGCCAACTCTCGGCAGCAACGGGATGAAGCTCCGCGAGATCGTCCGCCTGCTCGAGGCTGACGGATGGCACCTGGTGGCGCAGCGTGGCAGCCATCGCCAGTACGCGCATCCGGTGAAGCCGGGTAGGGTCACGGTGGCCGACAAGCCGAGTCTAGATGTGCCGGTCGGCACAGCGATGAATATCCTTCGTCAAGCAGGGCTACGGAGGTCGAGCACATGACGGGATACTTGGTGGTGATCGAACAAGAGGGAGACACGTGGGGTGCTTTCTGCCCTGATCTCCCCGGCGTTGGTGTTGTCGGCGACACGCGTGACGAAGTGGAAGACCTCGTTCGTGATGCTGTTGCGTTCCACCTCGAGGGTTTGCGGCGCGCCGGTGAGCCCATTCCCAGGCCGTCCGCGGTAGGTACGACGCTTGTCGAGGTGCCCGCCGCGTAGAGGCGTGACGTGGGTGTCGACCCTTCCGGGGGCACGCCGCGGAACGGCGTCGATACGATCGAGCGGTGCGCTACCGCGTCATCCTCTTCGACCTCGACGGCACCCTGATCGACTCCGGGCCGATCATCATGGCCTCGATGCGCCACGCGTCCGTCACGGTGCTCGGCCGCGAGCCGGACGAAGAGGCCGTGCGTGCCGCCATTGGTGGGCAGGGACTCGTGTCACAGATGCGCGACCTCGACCCGGATCGCGTCGACGAGTTGATCGACGTCTACCGTGCCCACAACGAGCCGCTCCACGCGACCCTCGAGACGTTCGAAGGGATCCCCGACCTCCTGCGTGAGCTCGTAGGACGTGGGCATCAGCTCGGGATCGTGACGGCCAAGCGGCGCTCGACGGTTCACCTTGCGTTCGACCGGTTTCCGTTCCTCGCCGAGCTGACCGACGTTCTCGTCGGCTCCGACGATACCGAGCGGCACAAGCCGGATCCCGACCCGGTTCTCGAGGCTCTCCGCCGCCTTGGCGCAACTCCCGAGGAGGCGGTGTACGTCGGCGATTCCCCGTTCGACATCCAGGCCGGGAACGCGGCGTGTGCCTACACCGTTGCGGTCGGCTGGGGTGGGATCCATCCCGACGAGCGGCTCCTTGCGGCCGAGCCGGACGCGCTCGTTCAGCATCCCGCGGAGATCCTTACGCTTGTCTGACGCCTCGGCACGGATCGAGGAGCTCCGGCGCGTGATCGAGCACCACGCCTACCGCTACCACGCCCTCGACGAGCCGGAGATCTCCGACGCGGCGTACGACGCGCTCTACGATGAGCTCCAGGCGCTCGAGGAGGCCCATCCCGAGCTGATCACCGAGGACTCGCCAACGAGACGGGTCGGCGCTGCTCCCGCGGCCGGCTTCACGAAGGTCGAGCATCTCGCGCCGATGGGGTCGCTCGAGAAGGTGACAACGGGCGAGGCGCTCGAGAAGTGGGCAGCGGACGTGCAGAAGCGCCTCGGCACTGACGAGTCCGTCGCCTATGTGATCGAGCCCAAGATCGACGGCTCGGCGATCTCGCTCGTCTACGAGGCCGGGGTGCTCGTGCGCGCCGCAACGCGCGGTGACGGCTTCCGCGGCGAGGATGTGACGGCGAACGTCCGCGCGATCGAGGCCGTGCCGCTGAGAATGCGAGTACCCGACGGCGAGAGGCCCCTGCCGCTGTTCGAGGCGCGAGGTGAGGTCTACTTTCCGCTCTCGGGTTTCGCGCGGTTCAACGCGGCGCAGGTTGCGGCGGGCAAGAAGGAGGCGCCGAACCCCCGCAACGCTGCGGCGGGGTCGCTGCGGCAGCTGAACCCGGCGATCACCGCCGAGCGTCCGTTGTCGATCTGGATCTACGGTGCAGGCGTTCACGAGGGCACGGCCCCCGACACCCATTTCGCGATGCTTGGTTGGCTGCGCGAGCGCGGCTTTCGGACGAACCCACACGCGGAGCGTCTGGGGACGATGGGGGAGGTGGCCGCCGCCTGCGAGCAGTGGGAACGTCGGCGCGCAGAGCTGGACTACGAGATCGACGGCATCGTGATCAAGGTCGATTCCTTTGCGCAGCAGCGGCGCCTGGGGGCGCTCCACGAGCGACCACGGTGGGCCCGAGCGTTCAAGTGGGCGCCGTCGACCGCGATCACGACGCTGACACACATTCACATCCGGGTCGGTCGTACGGGTGCTCTGAACCCGTGGGCGGAGCTCGAGCCCGTTCAGGTCGGTGGGGTGACGGTGTCCACGGCAACGCTGCACAACGAGGAGGACATCAACCGCAAGGACATTCGCGAGGGCGATCTCGTGATCGTGCAACGGGCGGGCGACGTGATTCCCCAGATCGTCGGCCCGGCCGGAGAGCATGCGCCTGGGACAGCGCCGTGGAAGATGCCGTCTCACTGCCCACTCTGCGGCGTCGAGGTCGTCAAGCCCGAGGGTGAGGTGAAACACCGCTGTCCGAACCGCTCGTGTCCCTCGCGCGGCCTCGAGACGTTGATCCACTGGGTCAGCGCTGCGATGGACATCGAGGGCGTGGGGGAGCAGTTCGTGCGCAAGCTCTGGGACGAGGGTCTGCTCCGCTCGATGCCCGACTTGTACCGGCTCACACCGGAGCAGCTGCTCGAGATCGAGGGCTACGGCGAGATCTCGGCGACCAATGCCATCGCTTCGATCGAGCGGTCGAAGGCGCAGCCGTTCTCCCGCGTCCTCTTCGGTCTCAACATGCCGAAGGTCGGCTGGGTGCTCGCGCGGAACCTCGCCAGGCACTTCGGCGCCGTCGACCAGCTGATGGCCGCGACGCAGGAGGAGCTCGAGGAGGCGGAGGGGATCGGGCCTGATCGGGCCGAGCTGATCGCCGAATGGTTCTCGGACGACGAGAACCGCGCTCTCGTCGAAGATCTGAGGTCGCTCGGCTTGCAGTTCGAAGTGGGGGAGGCAGAGCGAGCGATCGTCGGCCCGCTCACGGGCTCGCAGTACGTGATCACGGGAACGCTCGACGAGTACACGCGGGAGGCGGCAAAGGCTGCTCTGGAGGCGCTCGGCGCGAAGGTCTCGGATTCCGTCTCGAAGAAGACGACGGGAGTGATCGTCGGCGAGAATCCCGGCTCGAAAGCAGCGAAGGCGGAGAAGGCAGGCGTTCCGATCCTCGGGGAGGCGGAACTGCGAGCTCTGCTCGAGAGTTCGTAGGGGCGGGACCTGTCCCGCCCGCGGTCGCACCAACGGGACTGTCCGGGGTGCGAGCCCAGCGGCTTCACTAGCCCGTCGGTGTCGTCGCTGCCAGGACGGTCACGAACCGATCCTGCGCTGCTCGTGCGGCCCACGACGATACGGGGGTTCCGTTCTCGAGCACTGCGAACGCGATCTTCGTCCTGATCAGCCCTGACAGCGTGCAGGCGAGGTTGGTCGTCCCGGTCTTCCCCTTCACGACGCCACGGAGAGCCGGGAGGCGGTCGTTCAGCGTGCCGCTGCCACCGGTGACGGCCAGCGAGGCGAGAAAGGCGCGCGCGATTCCCGGGTCGGTGGCGCCGGCACGAAGCACGCCGACAAGTGCCGCGGCGGTGAGGCGGTCGAGGCTCGAGAGACCGGAGCCGTCGACGATGCGCACCCCCGTGACAGGGATGCCCGCCTCGCGCATCGTCGCGATCACGATCTTGCCGCCACCCGCCGAGGTGCCCGGCTTGCCTTCGACCGCAGGCAGCTGCTTGAGGAGCATCTCGGCGTAGAAGTTGTCGCTCTCGCGATTCATCCGTTTCACGAGGGTCGCGAGCGGGTCGGACGTATCGGAGGCGAGTGTCGCCGCGATGGCCGGCGCGATGCCCAGCCCCGGGCGTCCCGCAACCACAACGCCGCGGCGGCCGAGCGCGTCCCTGAACGCGCGGGCAGCAAGCAGCGGTGGCGAGAGCGCCGGCCAGCCCTGTGCGCGGTCGACGATCAGCGCCGAGAGCGGCGGCGTCTCGCCGCCGACAAAGGACCGTTTCCACCCGGCGGCAGCTCGCCTCGTGTCGTAGAACGACTCGTCACCGAGGATCCTCCCCGTGACCGAGAGGATTCCACGACCACGGATCGTTGCGGCGAGGCGGTCGATGTCGGCGGTCGAGAGCGTCGGGTCGCCGAAGCCCTTGAGCACGAGGTTGCCGTCCCACGCCGGCCCGACGCGCCGCCCGACGCCGTAGACCTCTGTGTGAAATCGGTATCCCGTCCCGAGACGCGTCAGTGCGGCGAAGGAGACGGGGATCTTCTCGTTCGAGGCGGGGGCGAAGGGCACGTCGCTGTTGTGAGCGTAGAGCGTCTCGCCCGTAGACACGTCGACCGCGAGGGCTGCCGTCTTGCCGAGCGACAGGGACGGACCGGTCAACGCCTTCGTCAGCCGTGGCTCGAGGCCGTTCGCACCGAACGCCGCCGCCGCGCCCCCGACAACGCAGGCAACGAGAAGCGCGGCGACACAAACCCAAATCCTCACGGGCTCAACCGTAGATCGTGATCGTGACCGTGCGTCGACCCCAGGCCCGCGCCTGCGCGGTGCTGGGCATCCAGAGATCGATGATGTTGCCCTTGATCGCCGACCCGGTATCGGCGGCGACGGCCGGTCCGTACCCGGGAACGAACACGCGCGTGCCAAGGGGAATCACGGTTGGGTCGACTGCGATCACGCCGACGCCGACCGGGAGACCGCTCGCCGTCTTCCCGGGGAGGTGATACGCGACTGCGTCGGCGACGAGCGTGCGCGTGCCTTGTGGGGGTGAGGCGGATGGTGCCGGTGTGTCCGACGCGGGAGCTACCTCGGACGTGCCTTCCGCGGGAGCGGCTTCCGTTGCCTGCGCCGCTGCGGTCGAGGTGATCTCGGCCGATTGCCGCTCGGCTGCCTGTGCCTGAGCCTCGAGTGCTGCGAGCCGCTCCGTTGTCAGCGATCGCGCTCGACGAACGGCGGCCACCGTTGCACTCCGCGCGGCGACGGCGGCTTCGCGGCGTGCAACGCTCGCCGACGCGGCATCCTCAGCGCGAGTCAGACGCTCGCGTTCCCCGGCGAGTTGCGCCTTGAGCTGAACGAGCTTCCGAGCGCGGAGGGCTGCCTCGACGCTCAGCCGCCGGTTCTGTGCTGTCGCACGCGTCAAGCCCTCGATCCCGGCGACCGCCTCGTCAAGTGATGTCGCGCCGAGAATGACCGAGATCGGGTCGGGCTCGCCCTGGATGTACAGGGCGCGTAGGAGCGTGGCCACGCGCTCCTGCGACGTTTTCAGGGAGCGGCGGACGATTTCCGTGCGGACGACCAGGCTCTGCTCGTTGCGCTCGAGGAGCGAGGATCGTTCCGCGAGCGCTACCGCATCTTTCTGGGCGCGTGCAAGCGCGGACTCCGCCGCGTAGAGCTCGAGGAGCGCGGCCGACTCCGAGCGGCCGAGCGACGCCGCCCGGTCGGCGAGCGCAGGCGCAGTCTCCGCGCTACCCGACGAAGGTGTCGAAATGGTGAGCAGCGCGCCCGTTGCGAGGGCCGCGGCAAGCAGCGACCACCGTGAATTGAGCGCTCTCACAAGGCGTAGACCGTAGCAAATGCGCCTTCGTCAACGGGTCATAAATAGGCTTTTTGCAGGTATTTAGCCCCCTTGGTGGTTGCAGTCGACCTCGGGCGCTGCTAGAGTTCACCCCTCGGATGAGCTCCGCCGCTCGTGGAGGCGCCTTTCGACGATCGAACCGGCTTATGAATAGTTCGAGAACGCGACAGGCTCCGGCCAAACTCTTCGCCCTTGCGGTGGTCTGCCTTTCGGTACTGATCGTCGTCTCCTCGTCGACCGCGGATCCGTCGATCACGTCGAAGCGAGCGCAGGCGCAGGCCGTGCTCGCCCAGATCGAGGCCGCACAGCCGCAACTCGAGCAGGCGATCGAGTCGTACAACTACGCGAATGTGCAGCTGAAGCAGCTCGACGCCGACCTCAACTCGAACGCGCGCCATCTCGTCGTCGCCAAGAAGAGCCTCGGCGCAGCCCAGGTGCACATCGCGGACAGATTGCGGGCGCTCT
>JAYTJO010000146.1:0-3484 GCA_043730975.1 Thermoleophilia bacterium
AACACCTGCAAGAGCAGGTTGAACACGTCGCCGTGCGCCTTCTCGACTTCATCGAGTAGCACCACGCTGTAGGGCTTGCGCTTGACCTGGTTGGTGAGCGTGCCGCCCTCTTCGTAGCCCACGTAGCCCGGCGGTGCGCCCACCAGGCGCGCCACGGAGTGCTTCTCCATGTACTCGCTCATGTCGATCTGGATCATTGCCTCCTCGTCGCCGAAGAGGAACTCGGCGAGCGTGCGCGCGAGCTCGGTCTTGCCGACGCCGGAGGGGCCGAGGAAGATGAACGAGCCGGTCGGCCGCTTCGGGTCCTTGATCCCGGCGCGCGCGCGACGGATCGCCTTGGAGACGGCGACGATCGCCTGTTCCTGGCCGATCACGCGCTTGTGCAGCTCTTCCTCCATGCGGATCAGCTTCTGCGACTCGGCCTCGGTTAGCTTGAAGACCGGGATGCCCGTCCACATCGAGACGATGTCCGCGATCTCCTCCTCGCCGACCTCGGGCTGCTCCTCGTCGGCCTCGTTGCGCCAGCTCTCCTCGAGCTCCTTCTTCTTCTGCGTCAGCTTGCGCTCCTTGTCGCGCAGCGCTGCCGCCTTCTCGAACTCCTGCGCCTCGATCGCGTTCTCCTTGTCGGCGCGCACCTTCTCGATCTCCTCCTCGAGCTCCCGATAGCGGGGCGGCGCAGACATCGTGCGGATGCGCAGCCGCGAGCCGGCCTCATCGATGAGGTCGATCGCCTTGTCCGGCAGATGCCGATCCTGGATGTAGCGGTCGGCGAGCACGGCGGACGCGCGCAGGGCCTCGTCGGAGATCTTGCAGCGGTGATGGGCCTCGTAGCGGTCGCGCAGGCCACGAAGGATCTGAACGGTGTCGTCGATCGAGGGCTCCTCGACCCGCACCTGCTGGAACCGCCGCTCGAGCGCGGCATCGCGCTCGAGGTACTTGCGGTACTCGTCGAGCGTCGTCGCGCCGATCGTCTGCATCTCGCCGCGCGCGAGCGCCGGCTTGAGGATCGAGGCCGCGTCGATTGCTCCCTCGGCTGCACCCGCGCCGACGAGGTTGTGGAGCTCGTCGATGAAGAGAATGATGTCGCCACGCTGGGTGATCTCCTTCATCACCTTCTTCAGGCGCTCCTCGAACTCACCGCGATACTTCGAGCCCGCGACGAGAGCGGCAAGGTCGAGCGTGTAGATCTGCTTGTTCTTCAGAAGCTCCGGCACCTGGTTCGCGGCGATTCGCGACGCGAGGCCCTCGACGACGGCCGTCTTGCCGACACCGGGCTCGCCGATCAGGACGGGGTTGTTCTTCTGACGGCGTGAGAGGATCTGCATCACGCGCTCGATCTCGGTCTGACGACCGACGACGGGATCGAGCTTGCCCTCGGTCGCCATCTTGGTCAGGTTGCGGCCGAACTGGTCGAGCAGCTTCGAATTCTTCGTCTTCTCGCCGCCTGCAGCGGCGCCCGTGCCAGCCTGCCGGCGGCCAGGGCCTGAGAGCATGCGGATGATTTCGTTGCGAATTTTTTCAGCGTCGGCATCGAAATCGAGCAAGATCCGCGCCGCGACGCCCTCGTTTTCGCGCACGAGACCGAGCAGAATGTGCTCGGTGCCGATGTAGTTATGACCGAGCGACAGCGCCTCGCGCAATGCGAGCTCGAGGACCTTCTTCGCGCGCGGCGTGAACGGAATCTGTCCGGTCGTGACCTCGTCACCCTGACCGACGATGCGGGCGACCTGCGCACGCACCTCCTCGACGGTGATGTCGAGCGACTCGAGAACCCGTGCTGCGAGCCCTTCTTCCTCGCGCAGCAGGCCGAGCAGGATGTGCTCTGTGCCGATGTAGTTGTGCTTCAGAGCCCGGGCCTCGTCCTGAGCAAGGACGACAACCTGACGGGCTCGTTCGGTAAATCGCTCGAACAACCGTCGACCCTCCTTTCCACATTGACTCGAAGCCTACGACGCCCGCAGGCCTCGAAGTGAGGGTCCCCTCATCCTACCGAACGCGTCCGTCGTCACCGGCCGGCTCGCCTCACACACGGTCGGCCGCGGCCGCCGGTACGCTCCCCAAACATGGCGGACAGGGCTCTCACCACCGGCTGTGCTGGCTCGGCCCGCGGCCTCACCGTCGGACCACGGCCCGGCGCCGCGGCCGAGAGAGCGCGACAGTGCAGGTCCTGATCACCGGTTCGTCCGGGCAGATCGGAACGAACCTCGCGCTGAAGTTGATCGGAGCTGGGCACGACGTCTTCGGTATCGACATCCGCGCGAACACCTGGACGGACGCATTTCCCTACCTGATTCACGATCTCACCGAGCGGCAGACGGCGAGTGGCGGCCTCGCCACGCTCGACCTCCCCGAATCCGACCTCGTCGTCCACCTCGGAGCGCATGCCAAGGTGCACCAGCTCGTCCGCGAACCTCAACGCGCACTCGACAACGCCGTGATGACGTTCAACGTCCTCGAATACGCACGCCAAACGGGAATGCCGATCGTCTTCTCGTCGAGCCGCGAGGTCTATGGCGACGTGCATCGCTTCGAGGAGTACCCGGAGCAGGCCGCCGACTTCGCGTTCACCGAGAGCACCTACTCGGCCTCGAAGATCGCTGGCGAGGCGTTCATCTACTCCTACGCCCGCTGCTACGACGTTCCGTACCTCGTGTTCCGGTTCTCGAACGTCTATGGCCGATTCGACAACGATCTCCAGCGAATGGTGCGCGTCATTCCGCTCTTCACCCATTCGATGCTCCGCGACGAGCCGATCACGATCTACGGCGGCCGCGACAAGACGCTGGACTTCACGTACGTCGACGACTGCGTTGCGGGGATTGCGCGTGGCATCGAGGCGTTAGCCGCGCGCCGGGTCACGAACCAGACGATCAATCTCGCCTACGGTCAGGGCAACACCCTCGTCCGATGTGCAGAGCTGATCGCACAGGAGCTGGACATCGAGCCGAAGATGACGCTCGCTCCGTCGCTCCTCGGCGAGGTGACCCACTACGTTGCAGATCTGTCGAAGGCCCGCGAGCTGCTGGACTACGAGCCGGAGGTGTCACTCGACGACGGCATTGGCCGTGCCGTCGCATGGTTTAGGGAGCATCGGGCGGCCCACCCCGAGGACGACGTACCGGTCCGTGCGGATCACGAGGGTGCGCTCGGCTCGGGCCAGGCGTGGAAGACGGTTGCACCGTAGTCAAACGGCGGTCGGGACTCAGCGCAGCGCAGGGAAGAGCACGACGTCCCGGATCGTCTCGCGGCCGCTCAGCAACATGACGAGCCGATCGATGCCGAGCCCCAGGCCCCCGGTGGGCGGCATCCCGTACGAGAGGGCCTCCACGTAGTCCGGATCCCCCGGCTCGCCTTCGAGCTGCTGCGCCTGCTGGTCGAAGCGCGCCTGCTGCGTCGCTGCGTCGTTGATCTCGGAGAACGCGTTGCCGAGCTCCATCCCACCGATGAAAAACTCGAACCGCTCGGTCAGGGTCGGATCCGTGTC
>JAYTJO010000147.1:0-1713 GCA_043730975.1 Thermoleophilia bacterium
ACCTTCGCGGGCCGTGTCGTGGTGGCCGGGCTCGACACCCGCGTTCACGGGCCGGCCGAACTTGCGGGAACCGTGGCCTCGGTCTTCCAGGATCCCGAGGATCAGATCGTCATGACCCGGGTCGAGAACGAGGTGGCGTTCGGCCTCGAGAATCTCGGCGTCGCCCCCGAGCAGATCTGGCCGCGAACGCATGCTGCGCTCGCCGAGGTCGGCGCGGCGCATCTTGTCGAGCGCCGAACCGTCGAGCTCTCCGGCGGAGAGTTGCAACGCGTCTGCCTCGCCTCGGCCTTCGCGTTCGAGCCGCAACTCCTCCTCCTCGACGAGCCGACGTCACAGCTCGACACCGAAGGCGCATCTGCGTTTCTCGCTTTCGTCGAGCAGGCACGGTGCGCCGTCGTGCTCTCGGAGCAACGTGTCGACCGCGCACTTCCGATCGCGGATCGCGTGATCATGATGGAGGAGGGACGGGTCGTGCTCGACGCGCCGGTCGCCAAGGCGCGAACATGGCTCTCGACGTGGAGACCACGCTACGGCGGGGGCCTCGTCGGGTACGACCCCTCACCATCGGTGCCTGATGGCGCACCTCTCGTCCACCTCGACGGCGTCTTCTTTTCCTACGGCAGCGGACCGGAAGTTCTTGGCGGCACCTCTCTTGTCGTCCATCGCGGGGAGATCGTCGCACTCGAGGGTTCGAACGGCAGCGGCAAGACGACGCTCGCCAAGGTCGCCGCTGGGCTTCTCAACCCCCGGGCCGGAACGGTGACGCGTGAGGGGCGCGCCACCTACCTCTCGCAGGATCCCGGCCGCTATCTCCTCCGCGAGACCGCCCTCGACGAGGTCGCGCTCGGCGTCAACGGGGACGAGGCCCTGGCCGCGGCCGCGCTCGAGCGATTCGGGCTCTCGTTCGCGACCTGTCGACATCCCCGAGACCTTTCGAGTGGCGAGCGGGAGAGGCTTGGTATTGCAGCAATCTCGGTCTCCGAGCCGGACCTGCTCGTACTCGACGAGCCGACCCGGGGAATCGACCCCGACCGCAAGGCAGCACTTTCGGAGTGGATTCTCGAGCAGGCCGAGAGCGGCCGCGGCGTCCTCGTCGCTACGCACGACCCGCTCCTACCGGCCCACCGGCGTGTGCGACTCGGACAACCGTTGGAGGTTCCCGTTGCGGTCTAGACTCGCACTCGTCGGCTTCGTCGGTCTGGGCCTCGCCGGGCTGCTGTGGGCCGTCGTCGATCCGGCTCACGGTGGTCTCGCGACCCTGCTCGCGGCCTTCGCGCTCGTCGCTGGAGGGTTCGCCTGGCTCGAGCAGGGTGGGGACACCGCCCGTGACCTCACGCTCGTGGCGACGCTCGCCGGTATCGCTGCGGCCGGGCGCATCCTCTTCGCTCCCATACCGAGTGTGCAGCCGGTGACCGTGATCGTGGCGGCGGCCGGCGTCGCACTTGGCCCTCGCCGGGGATTCGCCGTCGGTGCACTCGCGGCGATCGCCTCGAACATGTTCCTCGGCCAGGGAGCCCATACGCCCTGGCAGATGCTCGCCTGGGGCGGGTGCGGTGCGCTCGCAGGCGTCCTCAAGGTTGCCCTGCAGCGCCGCTCCGCGTTCGCCTTCTTCTGCGCGATCCTCGGCATGGCGTTCGGGACGCTGATGGATCTCTGGCTCTGGTTTGCCTTTTACCCGCACACGTGGGCGGCGCTCGTCACGGTTCTCGCCGC
>JAYTJO010000148.1:0-3701 GCA_043730975.1 Thermoleophilia bacterium
CGGTTGTTGACGAACACGATCGTCGAGCGGTGCTGCTGCACGAGATCGAGGAGCGCGGGGTAGATCGACGGCCAGATCGACCGCGCCGTTGCCTCGTAGCCAGCCGCCATGGCGACATCGTCCTCGACGACATGCTGGCTGAGCGTCGTGTTCGAACCTGGCTCGCGCATGTCCTCGAGCGCGACGACGACCTCGAGGTCGAGCTCCTTGCGGGTGCCCACGTCGACGAGCTGGATCGGCCGGCCACCCCCGACGAACCGCCCGATCTCCTCGAGCGGCCGCTGTGTCGCCGAGAGGCCGATGCGCTGGAACGGCTTCGTCGTTACCTGCTCGAGCCGCTCGAGCGAGAGGGCCAGGTGAGCTCCGCGCTTCGTGCCGGCGACTGCATGCACCTCGTCGATGATTACCGTCTCGATCCCGCGCAGCATCTCGCGTGCCTGTGAGGTGAGGAGGAGGAAGAGCGATTCAGGGGTGGTGATCAGGATGTCCGGCGGGGTGCGCAGCATCTGGCGCCGCTCGCGCTGGTCGGTGTCCCCTGTGCGGACGCCGACGCTGAGCGTCGACCCGAGACCGACGAGCGGGGCTCGCAGGTTGCGCTCGACGTCGTAGTTGAGTGCCTTGAGCGGCGAGATGTACAGCAGTCGCAGCCCCTCGCCCGGGGTCGCGCTGAGCCGATCGATCCCGGTGAGGAATGCAGCCAGGGTCTTGCCGGACCCGGTCGGAGCCTGCACGAGGACATTCGCGCCGGTCGCGATCACCGGCCACGCTGCCTGCTGGGCGGGCGTCGGCCCGGCGAAGACGCGTTCGAACCAGGCCCTCGTCGCGGGCGTGAAGGCGGCGAGTGGATCCATCGGTCAAGGGTATCCGGCCGCTGTCGTGCCGGGCCACTCGGGATAGGATCGAACCATGGCGGCGCCCGCAGCGATCCACTTCACCGGAGACCCCGAGGCGGATGCGTTCCTCGGCGCGAAACCACTCGCGCTCCTGATCGGCTTCGTGCTCGACCAGCAGGTGACGGTGCAGAAGGCGTTCTCTTCGCCCCTCGAGCTGGCGAAACGCCTCGGTGGGCTCGATGCTGCGGCGATCGCGGACATGGATCCGGGCGCCCTCGCAGAGGTCTTCCGCGAGAAACCCGCCCTCCACCGTTTCCCGGCCAACATGGCGCGCCGCGTCCAGGAGCATTGTGCGTTCCTCGTCAGCGAGTACAGCGGCGACCCCGCCGCGGTCTGGGAGGGCGCGAAGGACGGCGCCGAGCTCGAGCGACGTCTGCTCGAGCTCCCCGGGATCGGCGAGATGAAGGCACGCACGATGGTGGGCGTGCTCGCGAAGCGCCTCGGCGTACGCCCTCCGGGGTGGGAAGCCTTCGCACCGACGCACGAGAGCCTCGGCGATGTCGACTCACCCGAGGCGCTCGCGGAGTATCAGGCCGCAAAGCGTGCCCGGAAGGCGGCGCATCGGGCCAGGGACGCAGGCTGAAGGATGCCGATCGAGCTCCGGACGCTCACGGACGGCGGCCAGACGGCAACGGAGATCGGCCGGGAGGTCGCGGCCTTCATCGGAGAGGCACGCGAGAGCCTCGACCTGGCGCTCTACGACGTTCGATTCGAGACCGATGCGGGTGCGCCCGTGCTCGCGACGCTCCTTGCAGCGCAACAGCGGGGGATCAGGATCCGCCTCGTCTACAACGTCGATCACCCGGGCCCGATCCCCGTGCCGCCGCCTCCAGAGATGGCCCCGGCGGCGATCGAGGCACTGCCCGTGCCGACGCGCGGCATCGCCGGCATACCCGACCTGATGCACCACAAGTACGTCGTGCGCGACGCCACCGACGTGTGGTCGGGGTCGACCAACTGGACGGACGACTCCTGGAGCCGACAGGAGAATGTGATCGTTCGCGTGCTCGGCGCTCCTGCGCTCGCCCGGGCCTTCTCCCTCAATCTGGACGAGCTATGGAATGCGGGCACGGTCGAGCACACCGGCCGCGTCGAGCCACGTCCCGTGACGGTCGATGGGAAGACCGAAATGCGTGCCTGGTTCACCCCGGAGTACGGCGACGCGCTCTCTCACCGAGTCGCAAAGTTCCTCGGGCGGGCGAGAACCAGAATCCGAATCGCGTCCCCCGTCCTCACCTCTGGCCCGATCCTCGGCACCCTCGTCGAGGTCGTGAACGAGCATCGTTGCGACGTCGCAGGCGTTATCGACGAGACCCAGGTCGACGAGGTCTTTCATCAGTGGGCGACGAACGGCGTCAGCGGCTGGAAGATCCCGCTGCTTCGCACGATCCTCACCGGAGCACCGTTCTCGGGCAAGCCGTCGACGCGCTGGACGCCGCAGTCGCTGCACGACTTCATGCACGCAAAGGTCGTCGTCGCCGACGACGTCGTCTTCGTGGGATCGTTCAACTTCTCGCGCTCGGGCGAGCGCAATGCCGAGAACGTGCTCGAGATCCACGATGCTGCGATCGCCGACCGGCTCGCCGCCTTCGTCGACGAGATCCGACACCGCTATCCGGCGACGACACCCCCTCACTTCGAGGGATGAGAACCGGCCCCACGATGCCGAGACCTTCACCGTGAGGGTCATCGCCCTGGTCGCAGCCATCGTCGCAGCGATTGCTGCCACCGCCGCTTGGGGGTCGCCGCTCCCTCCCGCGAAGGCATGCCCTCTCTTCCCCGCTGACAACGCGTGGAACCGCCGCGTCGACACCCTTCCCGTCGCAGCGGGATCGGGTGCGACGGTGGCGGCGATCGGGGCGGCGAAGACGATGCACGCCGATTTCGGCTCGGGCCTCTGGGACGGCGGCCCGATCGGCATTCCGATCACGGTGGTCGGTAAGGCGCAGCGCAAGAGCAGGGTGTCGTTCGAGTACGCGGACGAGTCCGACAAGGGCCCGTACCCGATTCCGCCCGGGGTGCGCATCGAAGGGGGAGCTGCCTCGGACGGCGACCGTCACGCCCTGATCGTCGACCGTGACGCGTGTCGCCTCTACGAGCTCTACAACCTCCGTCGCGTGGGCGTGCGCTGGACAGCGGGCTCCGGGGCGATCTGGAACCTGCGCTCGAACAGGCTTCGCCCGGCCGGGTGGACGTCCGCCGACGCCGCAGGGCTGCCCATCCTGCCCGGCCTCGCCCGCTACGACGAGGTTGCCCGCGGGCGCATCGATCATGCATTGCGCCTCACCGTCTCGCGCACTCGACGTGCCTACGAGTGGCCCGCTCGGCACTACGCGAGTTCGCTGACAGATACAGCGCTGCCAGCGATGGGAGCGCGCCTTCGCCTCAAGCGCGAATTCGACACCACGGGGTTCCCACGGCAGTCGCGCGTCGTTCTCCAGGCTCTGAAGGAGTATGGGATGATCGTGGCCGACAACGGCTCCGACTGGTACGTCTCGGGTGCGCCCGACCCGCGTTGGTCGAACGACGATCTCCACACGCTTGGTCGTGTCCCCGGTTCGGCGTTCGAGGTCGTGGACGCCTCCTCGCTGCGTCCGTGACTCGTTTATGATTCCGCCGATGAGCGTCGCCGCTGCAGCAATCCACGTCCCCGACCCCCTCGGCATGCCTCTGACGGTCGTCGGGCCGAAGCCGAACACGCTCGAGGGCAACCCCGTCGAATCCGTGCATGAGATCCACACCGAGGATCGGCTCCAGGTCGGAGTCTGGGAGATCACGCCTGGTTCCTTCACGACCGTCAAGGACGGC
>JAYTJO010000149.1:0-3102 GCA_043730975.1 Thermoleophilia bacterium
GAGGCGGCTGCGCTGGAGCCACTCGTTCGCGCCTGGTATCCGACGGTCACCGATGCCGAGCTCGCCCGGGTGAGCGACTTCGTTCATGCGTACACGGGCTCGGCTCTTGCCGCGCGGGTCGCAGCGCTGAAAGGCGTCCGCCCGGAGAGGCCGTTTGCCTTCGAGCTCGACGGCGTGCTCGTGAACGGCCGGCTCGACGTCCTTTGGATCGACGGCCGAGACGCTCTCGTCCTGGACTACAAGACGAACGCGCTGCGCGGGCGTGACCCGGCGGAGATCGTCGAGCGCGAGTATTCCACCCAGCAGACCGTTTACGCGATCGCCTGCCTCCGGGCGGGAGCGGAGCAGGTCGAGGTCGTCTACCACTTCCTGGAGGATCCGGACGCGGTTGGGTCGACGATCTTCACGACCGCCGACGCGGAACTCCTCGAAGGAGCGCTGTCTGCGTCGATCGCTCGAATTCGCGAGGGAGTCTTCAAGCCGACGCCGAGCGCGTTCGCCTGCTCCGGCTGCCCTGCGCTCGATCTCGTCTGCGCGGGGCCTCGACTCGGTGGATTCGACGAAGCTGCCGTCGAGCCCGCGTACGCGTCGGCGGAGTAGAACGCGATGCGGGTTGCGGCGATCTACGACGTTCACGGCAATCGACCGGCGCTGGAAGCGGTGCTCGCTGAGCTCGAGCGCGAGGGTGGCGCGGACGAGATCGTCGTCGGTGGTGACGTGCTCTGGGGGCCGATGCAGTCGGAGTGCATCGATCTCCTCCTCGACGCCGGAGCGGTGTTCGTCTCAGGTAATTGCGAGAGGGATGTCTTGCACCCGAGCAGCGACGTCGACCGGTGGTGCAACGCGCGTCTCTCGCAGCGTGAGCGAGCACTTGTCGCGTCGTGGCCGCTCAAGCTCGACCGCGAGATCGACGGTCTCGGATCCGTTGTCTTCTGCCACGCGACGCCGCACGACAACGAGACGATCCTGACCCGCATCACACGGGATGCTGACGTTGTTGCTGCCCTTGCCGACACCGAAGCCGCGATCGTCGTCTGCGGACATACACACGTGCAGTTCGACCGCCAGGTGCGCCTGGGGCCTCGTCTTGTCAACGTCGGAAGTGTGGGGCTGCCGTATGAGGGGGCAGCCGGTGCGTACTGGGCATTCATCGGTCCGGAGATCGAACTGCGGCAGTCGGTCTACGACGTCGAGCGGGCCTTTTCCGATCTTCGGGCAACGACCTTCCCGCGCTTCGACGAGATCTTCGTCCGTCCTCTCGCGGGACAGGTGACGGCCGACGAGGCGACGACCGAGTTCGAGAGCAAGCGTGGCGCGTAGCTACATCTCGGAGGCGCGCCGCCGCGGTCTCGGGACGCGCCGCGAGAGGATCGGCCCGATCGTCGAGCGGCTTGCCGGAGAGCACGGGGATGCCGAGATCGCGCTCAACTTCGGCAGCGATGTCGAGCTGCTGATCTCGGTGATGCTCTCGGCGCAGACGACCGACGTGAACGTGAACCGGGTGACCGAGAAGCTCTTCGTCAAGTACCGGCGACCCGAGGACTACCTGAACGTACCAATCGAGGAGCTCGAGCAGGATGTCTTTCAGACGGGCTTCTACCGGCAGAAGGCGAAGTCGATCCGGGGCGCGATGACGGTGTTGCTCGAGGAGTTCGGGGGCGAGGTGCCGCGGACGATCCCGGAGCTGCTGCGGCTCCCCGGCGTTGCCCGAAAGACGGCGAACGTCGTCGCGGCGGAGCTCGGGGAGGCGCAGGGGATCGTCGTCGACACACACGTGCGACGGATCTCGCAACGTCTCGGGCTGACGCGTGAGGACGATCCGGTGAAGATCGAGCGCGACCTCGTCAAGATCGTGCCGAGGGCCGACTGGCACCGGTTCCCGCACCTCCTGATCTGGCACGGGCGGCGTGTGTGCGACGCGCGAAAGCCGCGCTGCGAGGAGTGCGTGCTGGCGGATCTGTGTCCGGCGTGGCGGGCGCCTATGGGGTGAGGGGGTGAGGCGCTGAAGCCTCACCCCCTCACCGACCACCCCGGGCTATGGACGAACCCAGTGCTGCAACCGGAGCCCTTCCCCGTAGCGGAACTGGCGCAGCAACGCATAGCGTGGAGTCGGAACGGCGGAGCGAGACGCCTCGATCGCCTCGTCTGCGGAGCTCGCCCTGACTGCGACCCAGGCTCCGTCGCCGCGGGCGAACCGGATGGTCGCGAGAGACGGCGCGTAGTACACGAACGCTGCGCGTGAGCCCTCGGGCAGGACGACCACCGTTTCCTTCGGCCCCTTCACCTGCTTCACGGCAGCTGCGAGGGCGCGCCAGTCCTCGTCGACGTCTGCCGTCTGCCGTACGGCGATCGTGATGGCCGACGAGAGCAACAGCACGGCCACGCCAGCCGCGACGAGACCGCGGGTAGGGGAGAGGGGGATCGCGACCGCGCCTACCGCGAGCGCCACACCCGGCGCGCCGAGGACAAGCGCGTCGACGTGCACAGGAAGAGCCACCGCAGCGATGAGCGTGGCTACGATCGGGGCTCCGATGAGCGCCGCGACGAGCACTCCGACCCAGGTCCCCAAGGGGTCGCGCCAGGGACCAAAGAGAACGATCAGTCCGGCGAGAGCGGCGAGGGCCAGAATCGGATTCCATCCGCCGACGTGAGCGAGTCCTTTGCCGAGGCTGTCGAGGTCGAGAGTGGCGTCGTCGGAAGTCGCATCGAACCGGTCTACTGCCATCCACCCGAGTAGCAGTGTCGCAACGGCGCTTCCCGCGACAAGGGCGATGCCGGCACTCCGCAGATCGGCCCGGTCGCGTCGGGCGATGAGAGTTGCCCCGTGGGCTGCGAGCACGGCTGCAGCGAGCGGGTGTGTCAGCGGAAGGATCGCTGCTGCGATCGCGTACGGCACCCAGCGCCACCCACCACCCCTCTCGAGCGCAACGAGGAAGAGCAGGGTCGCTCCGACGATTCCGAGTATCCCGAGGGCAGCGGGCCGTGCCTCGCGCGAAGCCTCTACGACGCCGGCGTTCGCCGCGAGTGCCACGCCCGCGACGATGCCCGCGACACGCCCGAGCAGCATCGTGCCGAGGATCACGAGAAGTCCCGCCGCGAGGG
>JAYTJO010000150.1:0-10847 GCA_043730975.1 Thermoleophilia bacterium
ACCCAGTCGGCCTGCTTGATCACGTCGAGGTTGTGCTCGATCACGAGCACGGTGTTGCCCGTGTCGACGAGCCGCTGCAGCACCTCGAGCAGCTTCTCGATGTCGGCGAAATGGAGGCCCGTAGTGGGCTCGTCGAGGATGTAGAGCGTGCGGCCGGTCGCGACCTTCGACAGCTCTGACGCGAGCTTCACCCGCTGCGCCTCGCCGCCCGACAACGTCGTCGCGGGCTGACCGAGGCGGATGTAGTCGAGCCCGACGTCGTGCAGGGTCTGGAGCCGTCGCCGGATCTTGGGAATCCGCGCAAAGAACTCGAGCGCCTCCTCGACCGACATCTCGAGCACGTCCGAGATCGACTTCCCCTTGAACCTGACCTCGAGCGTCTCCTTGTTGTAGCGCTTCCCGTGACACGTCTCGCACGGCACGTAGACGTCGGGGAGGAAGTGCATCTCGATCTTGATCTGGCCGTCGCCCTTGCAGGTCTCGCAGCGGCCGCCGCGCACGTTGAACGAGAAGCGGCCGGGCTTGTAGCCGCGCACCTTCGCCTCGGGCGTGAGCGAGTAGAGGTCGCGGACGTGGGTGAAGAGATCCGTGTAGGTGGCCGGGTTCGAGCGCGGTGTGCGGCCGATCGGCGTCTGGTCGATGTCGATCACCTTGTCGAATACGTCGATCCCCTCCACGTCCTCATGCGCCCCTGGCTTCACGCGCACCTTGTTGAGGCGGTTCGCGAGCGCCTTGTAGACGATCTCGTTCACAAGGGTCGACTTGCCCGAGCCGGAGACACCGGTAACGCAGACGAACTTGGCCACGGGGAAGTCGACGTCGATCTCCTTCAGGTTGTGCTGGGCGGCGCCACGAACGGTGAAGACGCCACGATCGTCTTCTCGCCGGGGCGGAATTGCGATCGTCCGTCGGCCCGAGAGGAAATCACCCGTGACCGAGCCCTTCGTGCGCATCACCTGCTTTGCCGTGCCCTCGGCGACAACGTGCCCGCCGTGCTCTCCGGCACCCGGCCCCATGTCGACGACCCAGTCGGCAACGCGCATCATCTGCTCGTCGTGCTCGACGACGAGCACCGTGTTGCCGAGCGCCTTCAGGCGCTGGAGCGTCTGGATCAGCCGGTCGTTGTCGCGCTGATGCAGCCCGATCGACGGCTCGTCGAGGATGTAGAGGACTCCCACGAGTTGGGAACCGATCTGCGTCGCGAGTCGGAGCCGCTGCGCCTCACCACCGGACAGCGTCTTAGCAGCACGGTCGAGCTGGAGGTAGCCGACGCCGACGTCAGAGAGGAACGTGAGCCGCTCGCGGATCTCCTTCACGATCCTGTGGCCGATCAGCTCCTCGGTGGGCGTCAAGCCGAGGTCGTCGAGAAAACGGAGCGCGGCGGTGACGGAGAGCCTCGTGAACTCCGTGATCGACCGCCCACCAACCGTGACGGCCAGGACGGCCGGCTTGAGGCGCGCGCCATTGCAGTCCGGACACGGCCGGAAGGTCATGTACTCCTCGATCCGCTCGCGCTGCTGCGCCGACTCCGTCTCGCGGTAGCGCCGCTCGAGGTTCCGCAGAATCCCCTCGAAGGCCATCGCGTACTGGCGCTTGCGGCCCATCCGGTTCTTGTACTGAACGAGGATGCGATCGCCGTTCGTGCCGTAGAGAAACCAGCTCCTCTGCTCATCGGTGAGGTCGCGCCACGGGAGATCGACATCGATCTCGTAGCGATCGGCGATCGCCTGGATGACGCCCTCATAGAAGCTCGAGCTGCCGACCGACCACGGCACGAGTGCGCCGTCGGCGACGGAGATGGACGTGTCGGGAACGAGCATGTCTGGATCGATCTCGAGCTGGGCGCCGAGCCCGGTGCAGCGCGGGCAGGCGCCGTGCGGGGCGTTGAAGGAGAAGATCCGCGGCTCGAGCTCGGGGAGCGAGACGCCATGCTCTGGACAGGCGAAGTTCTCCGAGTAGAGGAAGCTCTCGCCGTCCACGACATCGACGCCAACGAGCCCCTCGGCAAGCGAGGTGGCCGTCTCGACCGACTGGGTCAGGCGCTGCCGGAGGTCGGGCTTGAGCACGAGTCGGTCGACGACGACCTCGATCGTGTGCTTGAACTTCTTGTCGAGGATGATCTCCTCCTCGAGCAGCCGCTGCTCGCCGTCGACCTTGACCCGTGTGAACCCGTCGCGGCGAAGCTCCTCGAGCACGTCGCGGAACTCGCCCTTCCGGTCGCGAACGATCGGCGCGTTGACCGTGAAGCGCGTGCCCTCGGGGAGCGCGAGGATCTGCTCGACGATCTGATCGAGGCTCTGCCCGGCGATCGGGCGGCCGCACACAGGGCAGTGGGGACGCCCCACCCGGGCGTAGAGAAGCCGCAGGTAGTCGTAGATCTCGGTCACGGTTCCGACCGTCGAGCGCGGGTTGCGCGAGGTCGTCTTCTGGTCGATCGAGATCGCGGGTGAGAGACCGTCGATCGAGTCGACGTCGGGCTTCTCCATCATCTGCAGGAACTGACGCGCGTACGCCGAGAGCGACTCGACGTAGCGGCGCTGACCCTCGGCATAGATCGTGTCGAACGCGAGCGACGACTTGCCCGAGCCGGACAGACCGGTGATGCAAATGAGGGCGTTGCGTGGGAGGCGGACGGTGACGTCCTTGAGATTGTGCTCCCGGGCGCCGTGGACGACGAGCTCTTCGGTCGGCATGTGAGCCAGCTTACCGCGTCAGTCTCAATCGAACAAGTGTTCGTGTAAAACGAGGTGCAATACGCCCTTCGATTGCGGCTTCCGGCAACCCCTATGTCGCGCGGCGACGCCCGAAGATCAGACCGCCGAGGGTGAAGCCGAGCCCGAAGGTGCCGAGAGCGAAGGCACCAACCGCGAGCACTTTGCGCCAGACCGACAGTCGTTGCCAGTGCCCCAGGGCAGCCTCTTCCTGCTCGGTCAACTCCTCGCCGCGCCGTTGCTTGCGCAGGGCTCCCCCGGCCTGGAGACCGAGATAGAGGTCATCAAAGATCTCCGGGGTCTGTTCCGACATGCCTCGAGTGTATAGCCTCACTCGGCGGTGACTGCATGCCTGATCCACATCTCCGATCTTCACCGCGGCACCCGCGAGGCGCCGGCGCTCGATGACGCACTCGTCCGTCTGTGCGAGGAGCTCTCGCCCGAGGCCGTGATCGTAAGCGGCGATCTCGCGAACCGCGGTCGGACATCCGAGTTCGAGGCAGCGAAGGCACTCCTCGATCGGCTCCCGGCTCCCACGCTCGTCGTGCCGGGCAACCACGATCTTCCCTATACCCTGCCGGCGCGCCTGACGAGACCGTGGGATCGGTTCACGGAGGTGTTCGGGACAACCGATCCCGTACTTCACACGGATCACGCGGTGATCTGCGGCCTCAATTCCGCCCGTCCATGGCGACATCAGGGCGGACGGCTCGACGCATCGCGGCTCGCCGCCGCTGCCGCGGCGCTGGGCGACACGCCGTCGAATGCCCTCCGCGTCGTCGTTCTCCACCACCATCTCGCGGGCGCTCCGTGGCGGGCTTCGCGCAAGTTCCCGCTCAAGCACCGTGACGACGCACTGCACTCGCTTGCAGACGCGGGCGCCGAGCTCGTCCTCGGGGGCCATATCCACCAGAGCACCGCTGTCGGGCGATGCGCGTTCGAGGCCCTCGACGGCGATACCGGATCGCTCGTCCTTGCCACGGCACCGGGCTTTGGCCGCCCCCGCCCGCACCGGCTGGGCGAGGCGAACGGCCTCCATGTCGTCCGCTGGACCGACGAGATCATCGTGATCGAGAGTAGGATCTGGCAGTCGAGCGCGTTCGAGACGCGCAGCACCGTTCAGGCGCCACGCTCGAACCATGCTGTTTTCCAGGGATAACGTGGAGCCACGGGGTTGTTATTTCCCCGAGATCATGGCACCATGCGCAAGCCGTTAGTGGACATGAGGGGGATGTGGGGATGCGATCGTCGCGAGGAGCGATGACGTTCGGGACTTGCGCGGCCGCCCTGTTGGGCAGCCTTGTGCTTGCCGCGGGCTTTGCCGGAGCGGCCTCCGAGCGCACCGTGATCGCCTACGGGAGCGAGCGTGGCGGACCGGGTCGCGTCCATGTGTACGGCGCAACAGCGGGCGACCGCCGGGTTCTGCAGGCACGGGGCCTCGGCATGGACGTTGCCCCCAGCTGGGCTCCGAACGGCCGCCATCTGGCGCTCGCAACGTCCGATGCATCCGGTCAGGACTTCGACATTGCCGTCGTCGCCGCGAACGGCTCGGGCCGCCGCAAGATCACCGAAGGCCCGGCCTGGGACGAGGAGCCCGCCTGGTCGCCCGACGGAAGGTGGATCGCGTTTGCCAGCGACCGCACCGGAGGCTTCGAGATCTACATCATCCGCCCCAACGGAACGGGCCTGAAGCAGCTGACCTCGAACAACTGCGAGGACACGGAACCTTCGTGGTCTCCCGACGGGTCGAAGATCGTGTTCGCCAGCCGTCGCGGCGGATACCCGCACCTTTGGACGATGAAGGCGGACGGAACGCGTGAGCGCAGACTGGTCAAGGCGCTCTCGACGTCGCCGGCATGGTCTCCCGACGGCAGAACCATCGCGTACGTCAGTGATGCAGACGGCGACAGCGAGATCTTCACCGTTAGGGCCAATGGCCGTGGTATTACCCAACTGACTGACAACGCCGCGATCAGCGACGAGGGGCCGAGCTGGTCTCCGGACGGGTCGATGTTGGCATTCGCGAGCGACCGTGACGGTGACTCGGACATTCTCCGGATGAACGCCGACGGCGGCGACGTGCACGCGCTCACGAGCGGCGTGTGGACGGACGACGCGCCCGCCTGGCTTCCCTAGAGGGACAGGTCCCGCACCTCCATCGGGTGTCCGCTGCGACACTAGAAGACGCCGCCCTGGAGGCCTCTGGAATGAGGGTCGGCATCAGGCACTCGCTAGTCTCCCGGCGACACTCCCAACGAGAGGAGCACGGATGAACGACCAGCTCTCCGAGTTGAGGACACGACTGGGAGAAGTCGCCGACCTCCGCTCCGCGTCAGCGCTCCTCGACTGGGATCAGATGGTGATGATGCCGCCCGCAGGCGCCGCCGTCCGCGCCCACCGGCAGGCAACGCTCGAGCGCGTCGCCCACGAGCGTTTCAGCGACGATCGCATCGGCGAGCTCGTCGGTGACCTCGCCGATCTCGAAGAGTCGCTTGCGTACGACTCCGACGATGCGAGCCTGATCCGGGTCACGAGGCGCGACTGGGAGAAGGCACGCCGGATCCCTGCGGATCTCGCCGCACGGCTGACGCAGACAGCGTCCGAGGCGATGCAGGCATGGGTCTCGGCTCGGGCCAACAACGACTACTCCGCGTTCCGGCCCTGGCTCGATCGGCAACTCGAGTTGAAGCAGGAGTACATCGCCTGCTTCGATCGAGCAGCTGACCCGTACGACCACCTTCTCGACGACTTCGAGCCTGGGACGAGCGCTGCGGAGGTGACTGCGATCTTCGCTCGCCTCAAGGAGGTGCTCGTCCCGCTGATCGCCGAGGTGAGCGCAGCCGACGCCGGTGGCGGTCTGAGACATGGTCCATTCCAGGAGGAAGGACAACGCTCGATCGGGCTCGCTGCGATGACCGCGTTCGGCTTCGACCCTGCGTCGTTTCGCCTCGACACGACGGTACATCCGTTCTGCTCGTCGTTCGCAATCTCGGACATCCGGGTTACGACGCGCTATCAGGTGGACGATCTCGAGTCGCTCTTCAGCTGCATGCACGAGATCGGGCATGGACTCTACGAACGCGGGGTCAGCCCAACGCTCGAGCGCACGCCTCTTGCCCACGGGTGCTACTCCGGCCTGCATGAGAGCCAGAGCAGGCTGTGGGAGAACATCGTTGGGCGGTCGCTCCCGTTCTGCCGCTGGCTCCATCCCCAGCTCGTGACGACGTTCCCGGAGGCGCTCGGGGGGTTCTCCGTCGAGCAGTTCCACCGCGCCGTCAACCGCGTCGAGCCGTCGTTCATCCGTGTCGACGCCGACGAGGTCACCTACGGGATGCACATCATCCTGCGCTTCGAGCTCGAGCGAGAGCTCGTCGCCGGGCGGCTCTCGACCGCCGACCTGCCCGAGGCGTGGAATGCGACGTTCGAGGAGTACCTCGGCCTGAAAGTGCCCGAGGATCGACTGGGGGTGCTCCAGGATGTCCACTGGTCGTGTGGGTACTTCGGTTACTTCCCGACGTACCAGCTCGGCAACGTGATGAGCGTGCAGATCTGGGAGGCCGCCCGGGCCGCGCTGCCGGGCCTCGATGAGCAGTTCGAGCAGGGCGATTTCTCGGCACTCGGGGCGTGGCTCCGCGAGAACCTCTACTCGCTCGGCCGCAAGCTAACGCCGAAGGAGACGCTCGAGCGCGTTGCCGGCGGGCCGATCGACCCGGAGCCGTACCTGCGGTACCTGCAGGGCAAGCACGGGCCGGGTGCGGCAGGCTGATACGCACGCGCCCGACGCGGGCACGTCTGCAAGGGCCATCTTGCATGCACTACATGCAAAGTGCTTGTATGATGAGATGGCCGTGCCGAAGGCGATCCAGATCCGCGACGTCCCCGACGACGTCCACGCGATACTCCGCTCCCGGGCCGCGGCCGCAGGAATGTCGATGTCGGAGTATCTGCGGAGCGAATTGATCCAGGCGGCCCGGCAGATGACGGTCGCGGAGGTCGGGGCTCGGGCCCGCGCCCGGCACGGCGGGATCCAGCCCGGCGTGGCGGCGGAGACGATACGCGAGATGCGCGGCCCTATCCCGCCATGATCGTCGTCGATGCCTCATCGATCGTCGAGTTCCTGGCACTGGCGCACGTGAATGCCCCACTCGACGAGAGACTCACAACCGGCGGTGCGTTCCACGCCCCGTTCCTCATCGACGTGGAGGTTGCGCACGCCCTCCAGCGACTCACGAGGCGCAACGAGATCGGAGCCGACCGCGCGGCCGACGCTCGACTCGACCTTGCGGATCTCCCACTCCGCCGCTACCCGCACGTGCCCTTGCTCGAGCGCGCCTGGGAGCTCCGCGACAACGTTAGTGCTTACGACGCCATGTACGTCGCGCTTGCCGAGCTGCTCGACGTCCCGCTCATCACCTGCGACGGATCTCTCGCCCGCGCAAACGGCGTGCGAGCGCAGATCGAGGTGTACGCACCGGCTTGACGAGGCGTGAGCGCGCCCGATGCTACGACGACCCGGCGACGACGACCCCCGCCTCGTACGCCGCGACGACCGCCTGCACGCGATCACGGAGGCCGAGCTTGGCGAGGATGCTCGCGACGTGCGACTTCACCGTCGACGCCTCGACGAACAGCTCGGTGGCGATCTCTGCATTCGAGAGCCCACGGGCAAGGAGCTTCAACACGTCGAGCTCCCGCGGCGTCAGGTCGCCCACGGCTGCAGGCGGCGAGCCTGACGGACGGCGCGCAAACTCCTCTACGAGCCGGCGCGTCACCGACGGCGACAGCAGCGACTCGCCCGCCGCGACGACGCGTACTGCCCGCACGAGATCGTCTGCAGGGCCGGTCTTGAGGAGGAATCCGGCGGCGCCGGCGCGGAGCGCCTCGAACACGACCTCATCGAGGTCGAACGTCGTCAGCACGAGAACTCGCGTCGGAAGCCCTGCGGCGACGATGCGCGCGGTGGCCGCGATGCCGTCGAGCACGGGCATGCGGACGTCCATTAGCACGACGTCGGGGCGATCACGCCGGACGATCTCGAACGCCTGCACACCGTCCTCCGCCTCGCCGACGACTGTGATGTCGCCCTCGCTCTCGAGAATCATGCGGAAACCGGTGCGCACGAGCTCCTGATCGTCCGCGAGCGCGACCCGGATCATGTCGACCCCACCGGGAGGCGAGCGCGCAGCTCCCATCCTCCCTCGCGAAGACGGCCCATCTCGACCTGCCCTCCGTACATTGCCACGCGCTCCTTCATCCCGACGAGCCCGTTGCCCGACCCGCCGCCCGCGCCGTTGCCACTACCGTCGTCCGCAACCAGGAGTTCGAGCGCCGTCTCCTCGTACCGGACGGTGACGCGCGCGCGGTTCCCCCCGGAGTGCTTGAGGGCGTTCGTGAGCGCCTCCTGCACGATCCTGTAGGCGGCCAGATCGAGACCGGCCCCCAGCGGGCGCGGCCGGCCCTCAATGACAACCTCCACAGGCAGGCCGGCGCTACCGACCCGCTCGGCAAGCGCGTCGAGCTCGGCGAGCCCGGGCTGCGGTGCGAACGGCTCGGCCGCGCCGCGTTCGCGAAGGACGCCGAGCAGGATGCGCATCTCGTCCACCGTTTCGCGCCCCGTGCGCTCGACACTCACGAGTGCCTCGCGGGCCGCGTCGGGATCGCTCGCGAGGATGCGCGAGGCTGCCGTCGCCTGGATCGTCATCACGCTGACGTTGTGTGCCACAACGTCGTGGAGCTCGTGCGCGATTCGCATTCGCTCTGCCTCGACAGCCGCCTCGGCTCGGGCATCGCGTTCGGCGGCGACCTCGTTCGTGAGCTCCTCCAGCTCCTCAGCCCGTAGTCGCCACGATCGCATGAGCCGCCCCACCACCCATGCCATCGCGAACCAGAACGGCACCGGGACGTACTCGAGGCTGTCGTAGCCGTCGAGGAGGGCAAGCAGCACTCCGAGCACCACGACCGCCACTTCGAGCACGACGATCGTCCAGATGGCCCGTGCGGTCTGGAGGAAAGCCCCCGCTCCGTAGACGAGCACGACAAGCGCGACGAATCCCTCGAACGACGCCTGCTGAGGTGCGGTGAGGACAAGGTTGCCACACGCGGCCACAAACGACACTGCCAGCGCTCCTATCGGGTGTTGCCGCATGACGAGGAGCGGCAGGATGCTCGCGAGAGCGATCAGCGTCGAAGCCCAGCGCGGCCCGCCCCATCCACTCGACGTCGGATCGGCGGGGAGCCAGATCTCGATCAGGGACGCGAGCAACAACACGACCACGAGGAGCCCGAGTCCGGCCGACCGGAGTTGTGGACTCGAGAGGCGTGCGGTGAAGGTGCGCGTCACATCCTGACCGTACTCCGTTCGCCGCTCTACGGCATCGGCCCCGAGGCGGAAAGTCGGGTTCTCGATTCCTCCTCCAGGGGGAGATGGAGTTCACTCGCGAAGCCGTGGTGCTCGACGCCACCCGGAGCGACCATCGGTTGACCATCATTCAACCGAACGGAGAAATCGTGTCCAGCAGCCTGCTCACCCGTCTCGGCGCCGCCTGCGGCGCCCTCTATGTGGTCCTCGCGATCCTGGCGAACGATACGCTCGGCTCGGGCTCGCCCGATTCGACTGCGTCCGCCCAGACGATCGGCGCCTGGTGGCGCGCTCATGAGGTCACGAACGCCGACTGGGCGCTCGGGTTCCTCGAACTGATCGCGCTGCTCTGCTTCCCGATCTTCGTCGTCGTCCTCGCATGGGTGTTGCAGCGGGCGGACGGGGGCCGCACCTGGCTGCCGTGGGCCGTGCTCGCCATGGGCCTGCTGTCCGCCGTCGTAAAGCTCGCGTCCGGCGCACCGATGTTTGCCCTCCTCTGGCGTGCCGACGACGGGATCTCGGACGGACTCGCTGCCGCGATGGTCGACATGAACGGTGCCTCATTCATCCTTACCTGGGCGCTCGACGCGGTGATGCTCGCTGCAGCAGGCGGCGTGATCCTCTCCACGCGCTTCCTGCCGCGGTGGCTCGGCTGGTGGGCTCTCGTAACGGCGCCGCTCCTCCTCGCAACCGTGCCGTTCGCCAACTCCGGTCCGCCCACGTTCCTCCTGGCTCTGATCTGGGTCGTTGCGACGAGCATCACGCTCGTCGTCCGCGGGGACCGCATAACGGCGCTCGCGCCGCCCGGAGTCGCGGTCGCTGCCTGACTGCAGGACTCCCGTCAGCGAGTCTTCGCCCAGACGAAGCCCGACTCGTACACCGGGATCACACCGTCAGGCAGCTGCGGTCCCGAACCGCTTCGCGGCCCGGGCCCTCGCCCGGGCCGCTTCTACGTCCCGGTCGCGCGGCGGCGCGGTCGTCACGAGATCGTCGAGCAGATGGCGCGAGATGTGCGCGATCTCGCGCACGGCCTGCTCGAACAACGCCTCGTTCGCCTTGGACGGCTTCGTCGCGCCGCTGATCTTGCGCACGTACTGCAGCGCGGCGGCGTGCACCTCGTCGTCGGTCGCCGGGGGATCGAAGTTGTGGAGCTGCTTGATGTTGCGGCACATGGGTTCGGTGTCTCCTCTCGTCAGCGGCAGCCGGTTGCATGTGCGAGCGCCCGGCAGACGCTCTCCATCCGCTCCGGCCCAAGGGTGCAAATCGGCTCGATGAAGAAGCTCTTCGGGAGCAGCGTTGCGTTATCGACGTTCAGCACGCACTCCTTCGGCATCCCGTCCTCGCGACCGAGCGCCACCTCGGTCGGGATTCCCCGGATCGAGGTAGTCGCGGGAACGGCGAGCACGTTGTGCAGGACCGGAATCGCGGCATCACGCGTGAGGACGAGATGTGGCCGTCGCCCTGCTCCCGGGTCCTCGACCCACCACACCTCCCCTCTCGTCACCAGGGCTCCTCGGCGATCGACCGCCGGCCGGATTCCTCGGCCCAGCGCCGTTCCTCCTCGGTCGGCGGGAAGCGGGTGTATCCCTCGACGATCCTGCGGTCGATCTCACGCTCCTCGATCTCGTCGACGAGACGGTTGATCGCCTCGACGATGAAGCTCGCGCGACTGTCGTAGGATTCCGTCTCCACGAGCGCGTCGATGCGGGCCACGCGATCCTCGGGCATGCGGACGGTAATCATCTTTGACATACATAGAGTATGTCGGGTCGACATAC
>JAYTJO010000151.1:0-3888 GCA_043730975.1 Thermoleophilia bacterium
GGCGAATCGGGCCGGGACGCCAGAACGGATCGCGGTAGAGCGACTGCCAGAGATGCTGGATTCGTGCTGCATCCGCCCCGGCGACCTCACGAGCAAGCGTGGCAAGGACGGTCAGCACCGCGTCGGCCTGACCTTCCAGCGTCGCGTCGCCAACGCCGCTGACACCCTCGTCGGTGTGGACGACCACGATGACGATGTCCGCGTACTCCGGAATTCCGACGACGACCGGTTCGACTCTCGTGATGTGCATCGTCTTATCGTACTCCTGTGCGATACACCGGCGTCGGGCTTCTTTGCGACGTCCCATCGGCTGTCGCGCACGGGAGGGCACTGGCAGCGCCTGGAAACGGCGGAGGCGCTCGTCGCCGCCGCTGCGGCTCGTCGAGGAACTCCGGTCACCGTTCGCGCGGAGCCCGATCGGCCGAGAGCGCTCGCCGGCGCGAGCTACACGAGTCAGGTGGGCGGTCACGAACGCGACGCTGCTCGACTTCGTGATCCCGTCCCGCCACGGCCTTCACCAGACGGTCGGCGACCCGCTCGGTGCCGGCGGGATCTTCCTCGCCCTCCGCACGATGCCAGTCATGCAATCGCTCGTCGTCGAGGAGCTCCTCGAGGCTCACTCGGCGAGCCTGCCGGCAAGTCTCAGGTGATCAGAAGACCTGGTACTTGTCCCACACGGCCCGGATACCCATTCCGCCGAGGAGATCGTCTCGGGCGCTCCGCTCGAGAACACGCTTTGCGCTCACGAGTTCGGCGACGTCAGCGACTCGCGCCTCCGGTACCACGACGATTCCGTCGCGGTCACCGACCACAATGTCTCCTCGCGTGACGGGAACACCACCGACCTTCGCTTCGTCACCGTGATGCGAGACGACCGCGCGCTTCAGGGTGTCGAGTGGCGAAAAACCTCTGCTGAACGTCGGGAAGCCCAGTTCCTCGAGCTGCACGGCGTCTCGGATCATCCCGTCCACAACCACTCCGCGCGCGCCGCGACCGATTGCGCCACACGCAAACAACTCACCCCACGACGCGGCGAGGACGCCGGGCTCGACGCCGAACAAGGGGACGTCGTCCTCGCCGAGCGCCTCGAGCGCATCCATCTCGCCGGCATACGGGTCAGCGGGTGCAGACGTATCGCCAACGATGGCCACCGGCTAGACGCGCCCCACAACCCGGGCCGTAGCCCACAACGGCCGGATGGCCGGGTCGAGCGCCTGTTCACCGAGACCGAGCTTGTCGAGCGCGTCGGCGACGATCGCAGAGGACGCGTCGCGCAGAGCGTCGAGGCTCATCAGTCCCCGAGCACCCAGCCGGCGAGCAGGCCGCGCGGGTAGTCAACTGGCGGCTCGTCGTCGCGGGCGCGAAGGACGTCGAGGTCGCATCCCATGTCGGCCTGGAGCACGTGCTCGAGGTAGAGCGCCTCCCAGCCGCGGCGATAGGCCGGCTCGTGCGGCGGCCTCGCGGCGAGGCGTCGTTCGATCTCCCGAGCCTCGACTTCCAGATCGAGCCGGCCACCGTGGACATCGAGATCGATCATGTCGCCGGTCTCGACGGCGCCAATCGGCCCGCCGACAGCGGCCTCGGGGGCTACATGGACGATCATCAGGCCGTGAGATCCGCCACTGATTCGCGCGTCAGACAGCCGCACCATGTCCTCGATGCCCGCGGCGCGGAGCTTGCCGGGAACCGGGATATGTCCCCACTCCGGCATGCCGGGGCCGCCCACCGGCCCGCCGTTCTTGAGGACGATCACCGTGTCGGGCGTGATGTCGAGATCGGGATCGTCGAGCTGCTCGGTCAGATCATCGACGGTCTCGAAGGCGAGGGCAGGCCCCCGGTGGCGAAAGAACTCCGGCGACGCGGCGCTTCGCTTGACGACGGCACCGTCCGGTGCGAGCGAGCCACGCAGGACGGCTATCGCACTCCACGGAAAAACGGGATCGTCGAGGCGGCGAATCACATCGGTGTCCACCGAGCGACACCCGGCGATCGTCTCGCCCACCGTCTTCCCGGTCACGGTCGGGAGATCGAGGTGAAGAACCTCACGCATCTCGGCCATCAACGCCGGCACGCCGCCCGCGTGGAAGAAGCCGTCGAGAAGGTGATCTCCTGACGGCTTCAGGTTCGCGAGGACCGGGATATCGGAAGCGGCAGCGAAGTCGTCGAGGGAGAGATCGACACCGAGCCGGCCGGCGATTGCCAGCAGATGGACGACCGCGTTGGTCGAACCGCCCACGCCCATCAAGACTCGGATCGCGTTCTCGAACGCCTCACGCGTGAGGATATCGCTCGGCCGGAGGCCCTCGAGCGCGAGTTCGACGGCGCGGCGGCCGCTTCGTTCAGCGAGCACGGAGCGTCGTGAATCGACTGCGGGGATCGAGGCGCCGTCGGGGAGTGTCAGTCCGAGCGCTTCACCGCAGACGGCCATTGACATCGCCGTCGCCATCTCCATGCAATGCCCCTGGCTTCGGCAGAGAGCACCCTCGAACTCGCGGTACTCCTCGACCGACATCCGCCCGAGCCGGACCTCGTAGCTGTAGTGCCAGAAGTCGGTTCCCGACCCGGCGGGCTTGCCTCGGAAGTGGCCGGCGAGCTGCGGCCCTCCGGTGACGAGGATCGTTGGAATGTTCGCACTCGCCGCACCCATCATCACCGCCGGTGTCGTCTTGTCGCAGCTCGAAAGCAGCACCACCGCGTCGAGAGGATGGGACTTGATCATCGACTCCACATCCATCGCAGCGAGGTTGCGGTAGAGCATCGCGTTCGGCTTCATCAGTGTCTCGGACAGCGAGAGCACCGGAAACTCGAGCGGCAGGCCGCCGGCCTGGAGCACTCCTCGTTTGACAGCCTCGGCAAGGCCGCGGAGGTGGATGTTGCAGCCAACAAGCTCGCTCCACGTATTGCAAATCCCGATCACGGGCCGGTCTCGGAGTGCCTCGTCGGAGAAGCCGTTCGGCTTCAGCCAGGCGCGATGGTTGAAGCCGTTGATGTCATCCCCGCCGAACCAGCGCTGGCTCCGCAGCGGGCCGGGCGCGCGACCGTTGCCATTGGGAGTGTTTGTCATTGTACGACTATTCTAATCAGACACGCGTGCGACAAGTTGGGTTGAGCACACGCTGTACCGATCAGGGAGGTTCCCACCTCGGTTATCGTACGCGCGAGCGATAAGTGTCAATGAGGAGGAGCGATGAAGCCGAAGCCCCCGCGCAGGCCGCCGTATCCACGAAGCACTGTCCTTGCCGACCTCGAGTGGCTGAACGAGTCGACCCGGTATCCGGGCACGAACTCGGACATGCACTGGTGGACGTGGGGGGACGACGGCGCGCTCTACTTCGTCGACGATGACGGCGAGAACTTCGGGCTGCCCTGGAACTTCGCGCACCTGCTGCGCGCGACCGGGACGCCGCCCGACCATGTCGTCGAGGAGATCAGTGCGTTTCCAGAGCTGATCCGCCCGCAGACGATGCGGTACCGCCGCTACGTCGACGGAGCGGTCGCCGTCAATTCACGCCTCTACGTCGCGTGTTACGACTACGACGACCGTGCGGCCGAGGAGGGGTATGCCTTCCATCACGTCGATCTCGTCTCGAAGCATGGAGGTGTCGTCTCGCTGATGTTCTCCGATGACTACGGCGTAACGTGGCAAAACGTCCCCGAGCCCCTGGAAGACAGATGCGACTACTTTCTCGGTGAGCGCTTTGCTGGCCTCGCGTTCGTCGGGTTCGGCCCGGGCTACTCCGGCGTGCCCGAGCGGTTCGGCAACTACGTCTACGCCCTCTCGAACGACGACAACTGGGAGACGGGCGACAACATCTTCGTGGCGCGCGTTCCGCGGGATCGGATTCTCGAGCGATCGGCGTGGGAGTTCTACGGCGGGATGCGGAATGG
>JAYTJO010000152.1:0-4124 GCA_043730975.1 Thermoleophilia bacterium
TCGGCTTCATCTACATCCGAGGCGAATACCCCGAGCCGCAGCACGCCCTCGAGGCGGCGCTGGAGGAGGCTCGCGCGCGTGGCTACCTGGGTGACGACATCCTCGGCGAAGGGTTCTCCTTCGAGATCGAGATCCGCAAGGGCGCTGGTGCCCACATCTGCGGCGAGGAGACAGCGATCTTCGAGTCGATCGAGGGCAACCGCGGCGAGCCGCGGAACAAGCCGCCGTTCCCCGTCGTCGAGGGCCTCTTCGGTAAGCCGACCGTCGTCAACAACGTCGAGACGCTCGTCAACGTGCTCGACATCGTGCTTCGCTCGGGGCCGTCGTACGCCGAGACGGGCACAGAGGTTTCGACGGGAACGAAGCTCTTCTGCGTTTGTGGTCACGTCGAGCGGCCGGGCGTCTACGAGGTGCCGTTCGGGACGACGCTTCGCGAGCTGTACGACCTTGCAGGCGGCGTCGCGGGCGGCAAGGAGCTCCAGACCATTCTCATGGGCGGCGCTGCCGGAGGCTTCCTGCGCCCCGACGAGCTCGACCTCCCACTTACCTTCGAGGGCGCTCGTGAGGCGAAGACGACGCTCGGTTCGGGCGTCGTTCTCGTCCTCGACGAGACGGTCGACATGCCGCGGCTCCTGATGCGCCTGGCGGCGTTCTTCCGCAACGAGTCGTGCGGGCAGTGCGTCCCCTGCCGCGTCGGCACTGTGCGCCAGCAGGAGTCGCTCGCGCGCCTCGTCTCCGGGAAGACGATCGGGGGCGTCGAGAAGGAACTGGCGGTGATCGCCGAGGTGGGGCAGTGCATGCGTGACGCGTCGATCTGTGGCCTTGGTCAAACTGCGTCCAGCGCGATCGAATCGGCGATCGGGCGACTCCGGGTGTTCCAATGACAGCGGTGTTCTCGTGAGCGAGCTTCTCGCGCCGAAGCGGATGATCGAGCTCGAGATCGACGGGCAGTCCGTCCGCGTCTTCGAGGGCGAGACGATCCTCGGTGCGTGCAGGCGCCTCGGAATCGACACGCCGACGCTGTGTTACGGCGACACGCTCGAGCCCGCGAATGCGTGTCGCGTCTGCGTCGTCGAGGTCGAGGGAGCGCGTGTTCTCGCGCCGGCCTGCTCGCGCAAGGCCGAGGCGGGGATGAAGGTGCAGACCGATTCCGAGCGCGTCCGCCACTCCCGCAAGATCGTGCTCGAGCTGCTTGCCTCGTCGGTCGATCTCTCGACGACGGACGTGATCCCGGAGTACCTCGAGCGCTACGACGCGCAGCCCGAGCGATTTGGGCCACCCGCTCCTCCTGACCCCGCGCGAGACCGGAAGCGAACGGGGCACCACATCGAACCCGACGGCCAGACCGCTGCCACGGTGTACGCGCCGATCAAGATCGACAACGAGCTGTACGTGCGCGACTACTCGAAGTGCATCCTCTGTTACAAGTGCGTCGACGCCTGCGGCGAGCAGTTCCAGAACACGTTCGCGATCCACGTTGCCGGCCGCGGCTTCGACGCTCGCATCTCGACCGAGTACGTCGCCGAGTTGCCGGAGTCGGCCTGCGTCTACTGCGGCAATTGCATCGCCGTCTGCCCAACGGGGGCCTTGATGTTCCGTTCCGAGCACGAACTACGTGAGGGCGGCGACTGGCGCGAGGACGACCAGACGGTGACGACGACCGTGTGTCCGTACTGCGGTGTCGGCTGCAACCTCGAGCTGCACGTGCAGGACAACACGATCGTCAAGGTGACGAGCCCGGACGACCACGACGTCACCCGAGGCAACCTCTGCATCAAGGGGCGCTTCGGCTTCCAGCACGTGCAGGCCGGCAAGCGAGACTGAGAGCTCGAATCAGAATGACGGTGGGAGCCGTCGTCCTCGCGGGCGGCCGGTCGAGCAGGATGGGTCAGTCGAAGGCGTTGCTCGACTGGCACGGCCAGACGTCAATCGAGCACGCGGTCTCGATTGTGCGCGACGGTGTCGGAGGCGGGCCGGTCTGTGTCGTTCGGGCTCCGGGGCAGGAGCTGCCGCAGCTCGATGCGATCGTCGTCGACGACCCGGTCGCCTACGACGGCCCGCTCGCCGCGCTGTATACCGGGCTCGTTGCGCTGGAAGGGAACGCCGACGTCGTGTTCGCTTGCGGCGTCGACACGCCGTTGCTCGGCCCGGCCTTCGTCCGCGCCGTCGTCCGGACGCTCCACAAGGGCGACGATGCCGTTGTGCCCACGATCGGCGGCCGCTCCCAACCGCTCCTTGCTGCCTACCGTGTGCGGATCGTGCCGAGGGTGCGGGCGTTACTCGATGACGGTGCCTCCGGCCTCAGGGACATCCCGCGCACCTGTGCCGTGCGCGAGGTGGGCGAGTGGGAGCTGATCTCCGACCCGGAGCTCGATGCCGTCGACCCGCGGCTGAACGCCGCCGCGAATGCGAACACACCGGAGGAGTGGGCTGCGCTGCTGGCAAGGAGCTAGCGCGGTGGCGCCTGGATTCATCCAGGCGCCGGAGCGGCGAACTGGTTGGCTCGCGGTCGCCGTTCCCGCGTCGGGCTAAAGCCCGGCGCACTGCCGTAGGTTGCGCCGGCGCAAGCCGAGCGCGGTGGCCGCCTTCAGGCGGTCGCCAGGGTTGCGCCCGGCCCAAGCTCGACCTCGCCGCTCTCGACCAGTACGACGTCGCCACGGTCGAGGACGAGTGTCAGCCGACCGTCCGGGGCGATCGCGCCCGCTGTTCCGGCCCGGTCACCGACGCGGACATTGAGACCGCGAAGGACGTTGCGCTGCTCCAGCTCGTCGAGCAGCTTCGCGAGGCCTCCGGCGAGCCAGGCGTCGTAGCGCTGTTCCAGCTCGGAGAGGACAGCTGCGAGCAGCGCTCCCCGGTCGAACGAGCGATCCGCTGCGATGCGCAGTGACGTTGCCGGGAGCCGCGTGTCGGTCGGCAGATCCCCCTCGGCCTGGTTGACGTTGATTCCGATTCCGCAGACGACTCCGGATCCGGACGCCTCGAGCAGGATCCCCGCCACCTTACGTCCGTCGATGAGGACGTCGTTCGGCCACTTGACCATTGCGCGCACCGAGCACTCGGCCTCCACGGCGGCCGCGACCGCCAACCCGGCGACGAGCGAGAGCTGCGGCAGCGCCGCCCGCTCCGGTGCCCGTAGCAGCACCGAGAACAGAAGCGCCGTCGATTGCACATCGTCCCAGCGCCGACCCGAACGTCCGCGGCCGGCAGTTTGGTGTTCGGCCACGGCGACCGCTCCATGTGGGTGGTCGCTCTCCGCGAGCACGTCCTGCGTCGAGGCTGTCTCCGTCGCGTAGAGATACGGCTCGCCGAACGACCCGCGGAGAAGCCGCCGGACGGCCTCCGGTGCAAGATCACTCATGGTCGTCGACGCGGCGAAGCTTCTTCGTCTCGCCTCGGCGCTTCTTGGCATCTACCCGCCTCGCCTTCGCGGCGCGCGATGGCTTCGTCGGCACGCGCTTGCGCTCCACGTGCAGGGCCTCGACGAGGCGCGCGACGACCCGGTCGATCGCGATCTCGCGGTTGCGGAGCTGGCTGCGCTCGTCTTGCGCCACGGCACGGATCACCGGCCCTGCCTTCGCGACCACCCGACGTTTCTGCACGTCGCTGAGCGCCGTCGACGCGCCGACGTCGAAGAGGGCCTCGACGCGCGACTCGGTCTTGTTCGCGTGCTGCCCGCCCGGGCCGCTCGACCGGGAAACGCGAAGCTCGATCTCCGAGAGCGGGAGGAGGACGGAGCGCGTCACCCGCCGGCTCGTCCGGTCGTCGTCGCTCATTGCCGCACCGGTGGGGAGATCGTGAGCAGCGCGTCGACCTGGTCGTGGTCGACCTGCAGCGTCGTGTGCGTGATCTCGAACCTCTCGGCGAGCATGTGCTCACTCGCGCGGCGGATTCCATGGCAGTCGTCACCCTCTCGCACGAGCATGTGCGCGGAAAGAGACGGAAACCCGCTCGTGATCTGCCAGACGTGGAGGTCGTGCACCTCGACGACCCCGGGCTGAGCGACGAGCGCGCGTCCGATCTCCCCCGCATCGAGCCCGCGTGGACTCGACGCGAGCAGCACCAGCACCGACTCGCGCAGCACGCCCCAGGAGCTCACGATCAAATAGATGCCGATCAGAACGCCC
>JAYTJO010000153.1:0-8988 GCA_043730975.1 Thermoleophilia bacterium
GAGGATGCACCGCTCGCGGTCGAGCGCGATCAGAGGCGAGACCGGAATCGGCTTCTCCAGCGTGATCTTCGAGAACGACATGCGCGTGTTGCCCGGTCCATAGCGGAACGTCAGATCCTGCAGCGGGCACTCACCACCCTTGTCGCAGACCGGGCAGTCGAGCGGATGGTTGACGAGGATGAACTCGAGCGTCGCGTTCTGGCCCTCGGCCGCCTTCTCGGACGACGCTGCAGTCTTGACGACCATCCCGTCCTGTGCCGTCAGCGTGCAGCCGGCCTGGAGCTTCGGCAGCCCCTCGACCTCGACGAGGCACATGCGACAGGCGCCGACGGGCGGGCCAAGCCGTGGCTCGTAACAGAAGACGGGAATCTCGATCCCCGCCGACGCGGCGGTCTCGACGAGGCCAGTGCCCTTCGGTACCTCGACCTCGCGATCGTCGATTGTCACCTTGACGAGATCGCTCACGCGTGGGCCACCGCCTGGTCGTGCACGTGCATCGCAACGGGGGCAAGGAGATGGTCGAGTGACGAGTCGCCGTGGAACGGGCAGCCGCCCTCGTCGATGTGGGCCTGAAACTCGTCGCGGAACTTGTCGAAGTAACTCATCACCGCGATCGCATCGGAGTCGCCGAGCGGGCAGAGACACTTGCCGTTGATCCGCTCGGCCACCGAGACGAGCAAATCCATGTCGGCCTGCGTGCCGCGACCATCCTCGATCTTCTGGAGGATGTTTGTCAGCCACTTCGTTCCGACGCGGCACGGCGTGCACTTGCCGCACGACTCGTGCTCGTAGAACTGAGACACGCGCACGGCAAGCTGCACCATGCAGCAACGGTCGTCGAGCGCGATCACCGCGGCTGAGCCGATCGCGGTGCCGGCGCCGACGAGCGAGTCGAAGTCGAGGGTGACCTTGTTCGCCTCGTCAGCGGTGAGGATCACGGTCGAGGATCCCCCCGGGATCACGGCCTTGAGCGCGCGCCCGTCGGCGATGCCACCGCCCTGCTCGTTGATGAGATCGCGCAGCGGGTAGCCGTGGGGAAGCTCGTAGTTTCCGCCGTTGACGACGTTGCCGGAGAGCGAGAAGACGCGCGTGCCGGTCGAGTTCTCGACGCCGAGCTTCGCGTACTCGGCGCCGCCGATCTCCATCACTGTGGTCGCCGACGTGATCGACTCGACGTTGTTGACGGCCGTGGGTGAGGCGTAGAGACCGGCGATCGCGGGGAACGGCGGCTTCGTGCGAGGCTGGCCCCGCCGACCCTCGAGCGACTCGAGCAGCGCCGTCTCCTCACCGCAGATGTAGGCGCCGGCGCCGCGGTGAACGACGATTGTGACGTCGCCCACGAGGCTCTTCGCGTGCATCTGCTCGAGCGCCGCGACAAGGACCTCGAACTCGGCCTCGTACTCGCCTCGGATGTAGATGAAGATGTGCTTCGACTCGATCGCGTGAGCGGCGATGAGCGAGCCCTCGAGGAACCGGAAGGGGACGCGAAGCATGATCTCGCGATCCTTGAACGTGCCAGGCTCGGACTCGTCGGCGTTGATCACGAGGTAGTGCGGCTTGTCGATCTTGTCCGGCTTCGGTACGAAGCTCCACTTGCGACCGGTGGGGAAGAATGCACCGCCGCGGCCTCTGAGGTTCGAGGCGTTGAGCTCGGCGATCACGTCGTCGGGCGTGAGCGCGCGCGCTTTCGCGAGCGCCTCGAAGCCGCCGACGGCTTCGTAGTCGGCGATCTCGGTCAGGGCGCCGCCGTTACAGCCGGCGAAGACGATTTCAGGCGTCGGGCTCATCGGGCCCCTTCCACTCGATCCCGCGGAGCTCGGCAGCGATTCGGGGAACGTCTCCGGCTTGCACGTTCAGCCGGTGCCGGTTATTGACGGCAACGATGGTCGCCCACCCGCAGCCGCCGAGGCACTCGACGGTGCGCAAGGTGAACGCGTCGGTCGTTTCGCCGGCCTTCATCCCGAGCTCGCTCTCGAACGCCTCGACCACCTGCTGGGCGCCGTTCAGGCCGCAGGAGATGTTCGTGCAGACCTCGATCACGGTCTCGCCAACGGGCTCGAGGCGGAACATGTCGTAGAACGACGCGATCGAGAGGCAGTACGCCGGCGTCAGATCGAGTGCGTCGGCGACTTCACGGAAAGCCTCGTCGGGCAGCCAGCCACCGCTTCGCTCCTGGGCGAGCTGCAGCGCGGGCATCACGGCGGAGAGGCTCTCCGGGTACCGCTCCCTCAGCTCCTGGATGTCGTCATACAACTCAGTCATGAACGCCCCATCTAGGTGAATCGCCTAGGCGATTCACCTGTCGACCTCCCCCATCACACCGTCGAGCGATCCGACGACGGCGATCATGTCGGCGATCGCGGCATCGGTCATGCACGTCGCGGTCGCCTGGAGCGCAACGAAGCTCGGTGCCCTGAACTTGACGCGCCACGGCTTCGGCCCACCGTCGGAGACGACGTAGACGCCGAACTCGCCGCGTGGCGACTCGACGCACTCGTAGACCTCCCCTTCAGGAACGACGTAACCCTCGGTGACGATCTTGAAGTGATGGATCAGCGACTCCATCGAGGTGTGTAGCTCCTCGCGCGGCGGGAGCACGACCTTGCGGTCGTCGGCAATCCAGGGTTCGCCGCGCATCTCCTCGAGGCGGTCGAGACACTGGGAGACGATGCGCACCGATTCGCGCATCTCCTCCATGTGGACGCGGTAGCGCGCATAGACGTCGCCCTCGTGGAAGACGGGAACGTCGAAGGAAACCTCGTCGTAGGCGAGATAGGGCATGTTCTTGCGGAGGTCCCAGTTGACGCCCGAGGCACGCAGCACGGGGCCAGACTGGCCGAGCGCGATCGCGTCGTCGGCGGAGAGCAGGCCGATGCCCTTCGTGCGCTTGAGCCAGATTGCGTTGCGGTCGAGGATCGCCTCGTACTCGTCGATCGCCTTCGGCATCTTCTTGCACCACTCGCGCGCCTGTGCGTAGAAGCCCTCCGGGATGTCCTCGGCGAGGCCACCGGCCTGGAAGTAGCGCGTGTGCATCCGCGTGCCGCAGACCATCTCGAACAGGTCGAGGGTCGCGTCGCGGTCGTCGAACGTGTACCAGAACATCGAAATCGCCCCGAGCTCGAGAGCCGAGGTACCGAGCCAGACGAGGTGGGAGTGGATCCGAGTCAGCTCGGAGAGGCACATGCGCATCCAGGTCGCCTTGCGGGGCACCTCGATGCCGAGCAGCTTCTCGATCGCCAGAACGAAGGCGAGCTCGTTGACCTGGAACGAGACGTAGTCGATGCGCTCGGGGTAGGTGATGCACTTCCACCACGTCTTCTGCTCCATCGTCTTCTCGAAGCCCGTGTGGAGGTAGCCGATCACGGCCGAGAGCCCCGCGACCATTTCGCCGTCGAGGTCGACGACGAGGCGCAGCACCCCGTGGGTGGACGGGTGGTTGGGTCCGAAGTTGATCGTGAGGATGTCCTCGAGCGAATGCTTCCTCGGGTCGACGAGGAGTGCAGTCGGAATCGGGCTCGGGATCCGAGTACCCTCGTAGACCTTTGTGCTGCGCTCGATCACGGACATCTCGCTACTCCGCCCCCGAGAACCGGACGGGCTCGCCGCCGATGGGATAGTCCTTGCGCAGCGGATGGCCTTCCCAGTCGTCCTCCATCAGGATCCGGACGAGGTTGGGATGGCCGCGGAAGACGATGCCGAACATGTCCCACGCTTCGCGCTCGAACCAGTCGGCAGTCGGCCAGACGGGCACAACGCTGTCGATCTCCTCGCCGTCGTCGAGCCAGGCCTGCAGACGCACGCGAACGGGGTCGTCCGAGAGCCGTAAGGCGTGATAGTTGACCGCGAAGCGCTTCGGCTTCGCGTCCGGCACGCGTGCGAGTCCCTGCGTCCCCGGCCCGTGCATGTCGCGGCCGCCGGGTGTCCCGATGTACCCCGACACGCCTCGCGCTCCCCAGCCGAGATAGTCCGTGGGCGTCAGGTCGGAGAGAAAGTTGAACCCGAGCTCATCGCGCATGGTGGTGCACGCCTCGACGATGCGGGGGACGTCGATGACGAGCGTCGTCTCACCGTGGCTGCCCGTCGTCTCGACGAGCCCGGGTACGCCGTCGTAGCTCACTGCGCAACCATCGTCATTGGGCTACCGTCGTCACTGCGCAACACCGCGGATCTGGTATGCGGGCGGCACGCCGGCCTTGATCTTCTCGTGCAGCCGGACGATGCCCTCCATCAGCGCCTCGGGGCGCGGCGGACAGCCGGGCACGTGGACGTCGACCGGCACGATCTTGTCGACCCCCTGGAGGACGGTGTAGTTGTTGAACATTCCGCCCGAGCTCGCGCAGGCGCCCATCGCGATCACCCATTTCGGCTCGAGCATCTGGTCGTAGACCTGCCGGAGCGGAGCGGCCATCTTGTGCGTGACGCGGCCAGAGACGATGAGGAGGTCGGCCTGGCGGGGCGATGAGCTGAAGCGCTCCATTCCGAAGCGGGAGATGTCATACCGGGAAGAGACGATCGACATCATCTCGATCGCGCAGCACGCGAGCCCGAAGGTGTCCGGCCACATCGAGTTGGCCTGCGCCCATGCGACGGCCTTCTCCACGGTCGTGATCCCGAGGGCGTCCTCGATCCCGTCGATCTCGTCCTCGAAGACACCAGGCCCCTTGTTCGGCATCAACGTGCGCTCGGAGTTGAGCCCGGCCTTCGCCAGAGGACGGTTGCTGATCAGTGGAAGCTTGCGCATCAGGGTGTCGCTCCGCGACATCGAAAGCAGATCCCGTAGGGGAGAGGCGCATGCCTCTCCCGGGAGCGGTCTGATGCTCGACCTGCCTCAGGGGCAAACAAACGCGACGCTGCAAAACGCGGTTCTAGTGCCATTCGAGCGCGCCCTTCCGCCAGACGTACACATAGGCGACGAGCAGGATTCCGATGAAGGTGAGGAACTCGATCAGCCCGAACCAGCCAAGCGCGTTGAGCTGGATCGCGAGCGGATAGAGAAAGACGATCTCGATGTCGAAGAGAATGAAGAGCATTGCGGTGAGGTAGAAGCTGACGGTGAAGCGGCGATCCTGGGCGGGCGGCCCGTCGGAAACGCCGGACTCGAACGGGATCATCCGCTGCTTCGTCCGCGACGTTGGCCGGGTCGCGAACAGGAACGAGCCCATGATCATCGTGGCGGGAATCACCGCCGCGAAGAATGCGTAGATCAGAAACGGAAGCCAGTCCGAAAGCATGCGGGTTCATCCCCGGCGGGGAGCCTTTGCGCGAAACCTAGCACCTAGCCGTCCCTTGCACGAGATCATGTGCAAGCCGCCATCTGATCGGGAAACAGGTGTTACAAACTCCAGCCTTCCCGAGCGCGCGACTCCGTTCGGCTACGATTGGGGACATGGAGATCCAGGAGCGCCCCATCGACACCCTTCTCTCGATCACGCCGACGGCTGCAGCAAAGATCCGCGAGCTGATGGCGGAGGAGCCAGACGGTGACACGATGGTGTTGCGCGTCGCGATCCAGGGTGGCGGCTGCTCGGGCTTCCAGTACGGCCTTGGCTTCGACACGGAGCCGGCCGAGGGCGACCTCGAGCTCTCGCTCGAGGGTGTGAACGTCGTCGTTGATCCCTTCAGCGTCCCGTATCTCCAGGGGGCAACCGTTGACTTCCTCACCGGTCTCCAGGAGTCGGGCTTCAAGATCGACAATCCGAATGCCGCCTCCTCGTGCGGCTGCGGCCACTCCTTCCAGGTGGAAGAAGGCGCAGAGGGCGAAACCGCCCCCGACGCCAACATCGGCGGCTGCGGCTCCGGCTGCTCGCACTAGCGACGGTTCGGCCCCGTTTTCTCCTGTCGGCCATGAGGCTCCTTACGATGCACGAGCCTCCTGCGTGGCACGCATTGGCGTCTACCGAGGCTTGTGACACATTGGCACAAGGTTCCTCCAGCGTGACGCTGAAATCAAGCCTCTAGGATTGCGGGATGGCTCTTCGCGTTGCTGTCGTCGGATCTGGGCCGGCCGGCTTCTACGCCGCCGGGCAGCTCCTGACGCATGATCCGCCGATCGAGGTCGACCTGTTCGATCGGCTTCCCACCCCGTGGGGGCTCGTTCGCCTCGGTGTCGCGCCCGATCACCCCAAGATCAAGTCCGTCTCACGCGCCTTCGAGAAGATCGCGCTCCGCCCTGGATTCCGGTTCTTCGGCAACGTCGACGTCGGACGCGATCTCTCGCACGAGGAGCTGGCGAGTCTCTACGACGCGGTGATCTACGCGTACGGCGCCCAGGCCGACCGCCGCATGGGTATTCCCGGCGAGGATCTTCCCGGCTCGTGGGCGGCAACCGAGTTCGTCGCCTGGTACAACGGCCACCCCGACTTCCAGGGCATCCCGTTCGACCTCACCGGGAAGCGCGCGGTCGTGATCGGAAACGGGAACGTCGCCGTCGACGTCGCCCGCATGCTCGCTCTCACCTCCGAGGAGATCTCCCCCACCGACACGACCGACGAGGCGATTGCCGCGATTCTCGGCTCGGGAATCGAGGAGATCGTCATTCTCGGGCGACGTGGCCCCGTGCAGGCGGCGTTCACGACGCCCGAGCTACAGGAGTTGCGAGAGCTCGCGGGGGCCGATCTCGTCGTCGGCCCCTCCGATCTCGAGCTCGACCCGGTGAGCTCGGCTGCGCTCGAGGAGGACACGGCCCTCGCCCGTCGCAACGTCGAAGTCCTGCGCGAAGTCGTGGCTGCTCCGACGAGCGGCAAGGAGAAACGCGTCGTGCTCCGCTTCTGCGTTTCGCCCGTTGCGATCCTGGGTGACGGGGCGGTCGAAGCGGTGGAGGTCGTCCGCAATGAGCTCGTGGCAGACGATAATGGCCAGATCCGCGCCGTTCCGACAGAGGAGCGCGAGGTCATCCCGTGTGGCATCGTCCTGCGGAGCGTGGGCTATCGCGGCACGTTGATCACGGGTGTTCCGTTCGACGAGCGGCGCGCAACGATCCGGAACGACCAGGGCCGCGTGCTCGACGGTGCCGGTGCCCGTGTCCCGGGGCTCTACTGCACCGGCTGGATCAAGCGCGGTCCGAGTGGTGTTATCGGCACGAACAAGAAGGACGCGGCGGAGACCGTTGAGCTCTTACTTGCGGACGTCGAGGCGGGATTGCTTCCGCAGCGGGGAAGCGGCGACATCACCGAGGTCCTGTCCGCGAAGGGCGTGACGCCGGTCAGCTACTCGGGCTGGGAGGCGATCGACGCCGTCGAGCGGACCCGGGGTGAAGAACTGGGCAGACCGCGGGTGAAGCTCTGCCGCTGGGACGAACTGCTTGCCGTCGCTGGAACCCGGGCGTAGCGCATGCCGCGGTAAACGGCCTAGACCTCTAGATGATTGATTCCGAATTGTCGCACCTGCGGCTGGGTGCCTGAACACATCGCATCGTGGCCGTCTCGATCAGCATCAAGGCCACCAGCCTTAACGCAGATCGAGCCGACCACGCTGCTCGGTTCAGGCCCTCCCCGACAAGCACGCCAATTCGGAATCAATCATCTAGCGCCTCGAGCGTGAGCTCGACCTCATCCTCGGTGTTGTAGAGGTGCCACGATGTCCGCAACCGTCCGTTTCGCACCGCAGCCCTGATCCCGGCCGCTTCAAGCCGCTCCTCTGCTCCGGGTGCATCGACGAAGACGATCGCCGAATCTCCGGCCTCCATCCCGAGTCCTGCGCGAAAGCGATTCGCGAGCGCGAGATCATGAGCATGAATCGCATCGACACCGATCTCCTCGATTACTGCCATCGCCGCCGCAGCGCCGACCCAGCTGTACCAGGCGGGCGACGTGTCGAGCCGGCGCGCATCGGCGGCGAGTCGCAGCGGCGGCCCGAAGTACGTTGCATGAACGTCCTCTCCCGCAAACCACCCGGCTGCGATGGGGACGATGTCGTCGAGCCGGTCGTGCGAGACGGCCATGAAGGCGGTGCCCCGGGGCGAGAGGAGCCACTTGTATCCGGCGGCGACCACGATGTCGAACAGTGAGCCGTCGAGCGGGAGCCAGCCGCACGCCTGCGTCGCGTCGACCACCGTCACCGCCCCGTGGGCACGCGCCGTCGCTGCGATCGCCTCGAGGTCGGCGACCTCGCCGGTCGCCATCTGGACGGCGCTGAAGGCGACCACGTCGGTCGTTTGGTCGATCGCGTCAACCAAACCGCCGGCAGGAACCATCCGCACCGTGATGCCGCGGTGTGCCTGCACGAGGAACGGGAAGAGCGTCGAGGTGAACTCGACCTCCGGCGTGAGAACGCGTGAGCCGTTTGGCAGTGAGGCAGCGACGAGCCCGACGAGCCCGGACACCGTTGCACCGACGGCCACCGTTGCGGGATCGACCGCGATCAGGCGCGCGAAGGATTCGCGTGCCCTGTCTGTCGAATCTCCCCATTGCTCCCAGCTCGTGCGCCCGGTGCGCCAGTCGTCGAGGGCTGCCTGCAGTGCATCCCAGGCGGGACGCGGTGGGAGGCCATACGTCGCGGTGTTGAGATAGGTGCCCGCCGGTTCCCAGAGGGCCTGTGCGGAGGAGAGCGGCAGAGCCATCCGCACAGTGTCCCACTTGCGGTTCGCAAACGCGACAAGGACAAGAAGTCAGCTGCCCGTGTCGACCTCCATCACCGAAAGCCGCGTGTAGCTGGTCTGGCTCAGGGTTTCCGCCGATCGAGGCTCTGGCGGCCGCGGACTGCTTAGCCGACGAAGAGCCCGGTGATGTACATCACGAGGATCCCCGTGAGGTAGCCCCCGATCACCCACCCGGAGCGAAGCCCTCCAGGTGCGCGGCGCGCGACGAAGCGGCCGACCTCGAAGACGACCTGCAGGGCTGCGCCCGCTGCAGCTCCGAAGAAGAGCACTCCGAGGACGTCACTCGACGCGTAGCCGCCGATCCAGGTTCCGAGGATTGCCGGCCCACCGGCGATCACCGCGAGCCCGATGAGCTGGAGAAAGCTCACACGACGCGCATCGGTTGCGGGGGC
>JAYTJO010000154.1:0-5353 GCA_043730975.1 Thermoleophilia bacterium
CTGCCCTGCGTTCCGCAGTTTGAGATGACTCCCTCGCTGGCTTATCCGCGCGAACCCAACGCTCCGCAGTGCTCGAACGGTGTCCTCACCCGAGACGACCGGAAGTCTCGGGTTCACGCCGCGATGTCGACCGAAGCGATGATCGGCGGCTCGATCAGGTCAGGCATGGGAGCATCCTCGAAGTACAGCTCCAGAGCCTCCCGGAGGTTGGCGAGCGCCTCCTCGACGGTCTCGCCCTGGCTCGCGACCTCGACGTCGAGGCAGCGAGCGACGTACCAGGGAGCCTCGTGCGTGATCGCAGCCGTCAATCGCATCCAGCTGATTCTAGCGTGGGTCTCCTACAAGATCGTCTTGCCGAGCGCGCTCGCGACGAGCTCGACAGCCGTCAGCGCGGTCGTGTTCTCCCGATCGAGAATCGGGTTCGCCTCGACGATCTCGAGTGAGCCGACGATGCCGGACTCGGCGATGAGCTCGCAGGCGAGGTGCGCCTCGCGGTAGGTGAGGCCTCCCCGCACGGGAGTGCCGACGCCTGGGGCGACCTCCGGATCGAGCGAGTCGAGGTCGAACGAGACGTGAACGAAGCCCGGGCCGGCGACCCGGTCGAGCGCCTCCCGCATCGTGCGCTCGATCCCGATCCGGTCGATGTCGCTCATCGTGAAGACGCGGATGTCCTTCTCCCGGAGAAACGCTCGCTCCCCCGCGTCGAGCGAGCGGATCCCGACCAGCGCAACACGGGCCGGATCGAGGGCAGGAAGGGTGAGCCCGTCGTGCGCGAACCACTGGGGTGCACGACCGACGGCGCCCCCGAGCGACATCCCATGGACGTTGCCCGACGGGCTCGTCTCGGGCGTATTCAGGTCACCGTGGGCGTCGATCCAGATCACGCCTCCCGGCTGTCCTGCTGCTGCCGCTAGTCCGGCGAGCGTCCCGAGCGCAATGGAATGGTCGCCGCCGAGCACGAGTGGCCGTGCACCTTCCCGTACCGTCGCCTCGACGAGCGATGCCAGCTGCGCACAAGAGGCAAGAATCTCGGGCAGGAACCGGGCTCGCTCGTCGACGAGCGCGAGCGCCTCGGGCTCAGGCGCAACGACGTTTCCCCGGTCGGTCACCGTATGACCGATCTCGAGCAGCCGCTCCTCGAGCCCCGCGTACCGGATCGCCGAAGGGCCCATGTCAACGCCGCGCCGCTCCTGCCCGAGGTCGAGCGGGGCACCGATGATCGAGATGGGTCTCCTCACGGTGCAAAACCGTACAGGGGCGAGGACACGCGTGCGCGGGCAGCGCTACACTTCGCACCCGCGGCGAGGTAGCTCAGTTGGTAGAGCACACGGCTGAAAACCGTGGTGTCGCCGGTTCAAGTCCGGCTCTCGCCATTCGATCTGATCTCGTAGTCAGCAGACCTACGGGTCGCGGGGTATCTCCTCGGGCTCGCGCTCCCGAAGGCCGGCGAGGGACGCCGCGACGGACGCAAACTCCACCAGAGCAGCCTCGAGATCCTCCACGATCTCCTGCGCGATCACCTCGGGCGGCGGGAGATTCTCCGTGTCCTCGAGCGAGTCGTCCCGCAGCCAGGTGATGTCGAGACTCGCCTTGTCGCGCGCGACGAGCTCGTCATAGCCGAAGCGGTGGAATCGCTCTGACTCCACCCGCGCAGCGCGGTCGTCGGCGCTGTAGGACGTGATGAACTCCTGCAGGTGCTCGAGCCGCAGCGGGTTCTGCTTCAGCGTGAAGTGCTGATTCGTGCGCAGGTCGTAGACCCACAGCTCGCGCGTCCATGGCGCCTCGGACGCCGGCTTACGCTCGAAGAACAGGACGTTCGCCTTCACACCCTGCGCATAGAACACGCCCGTCGGCAGGCGCAGCAACGTGTGCACATCGCACTCCTCGAGCAGCCGACGCCGCACCGTCTCCCCCGCACCACCCTCAAACAACACGTTGTCGGGCACGACCACGGCGGCGCGGCCATTGATCGCGAGCAGCGTCTTCACGTGCTGGACGAAGTTGAGCTGCTTGTTCGAGGTCGACGCCCAGAAGTCGTCGCGCACGACGACGAGATCCTCACGGGCAACATCGCCTTCCTCGCTCACAAAGGTCATCGACGACTTCCGCCCGAACGGGGGATTCGTCAACACCATCTCGAACCGCTCGCCGGGGTCGGCCTTGAGAGCGTCGTCGACGACGATCGGGCTGTCGTGCTCCTCATTTCCGATTCCGTGCAGCAGCAGGTTCATCACGCAGAGGCGGGCCGTGTTGTCGACGATCTCCCAGCCCTTCAGCGCGTCGTACCGCAGATGCTTCTTCTCGTCGGGATCGAGCAGCGGGTTCTTCGCGATCGACTCGTGCGCCGCGAGCAGGAAGCCGCCGGTGCCGCACGCCGGATCGGCGATCTTCATCCCCGGAGTCGGCTGCATTACCTCGACGATTGCCCGGATCAGTGGCCGTGGTGTGAAGTACTGGCCCGCGCCCGACTTGACGTCCTCCGCGTTCTTCTCGAGCAGTCCTTCGTAGGCGTCGCCCTTTACGTCCGCGTCGAGCGTGAGCCAGCTCTCGCGGTCGATCAGGTCGACGATCAGCCGCCGCAGCTTGGCCGGATCCTGGATCCGGTTCTGCGCCTTGCGGAAGACGACGCCGAGCATCCCCGGCTTGCGCCCGAGCTCGGTGAGGACGTGGCGGTAGTGCATCTCGAGCTCGTCCCCGTCGCGCTCGAGCAGCGACGGCCAGTCGAGCCCCTCCGGCACGATCGCCGGCCGCGAGAACGGCGGCTTCGCCTGCTCGTCCGCCATCTTCAGAAACAGCAGGTAGGTGAGCTGCTCGAGGTAGTCGCCCTAGGAAACGCCGTCGTCGCGGAGGATGTTGCAGTAGCTCCAGAGGCGCTGGACGAGATCGTTCTGAGTGCTCATGCGAGGTCTCGCTGCACAATGGCGACGATAGCCTCGGCTCGCCCGAGCGCGAACTCGACGTCGGCGTCCTCGACCGAGAACGCGTCGTACTGAACGCTGTTTCGGACTCGACGCACACGGTCAAACATCTGGAAGTGCTCGACGGCCGCGGAACCCCCGAACGCCGCGACCCCATACTTCGCGAGCTTGGCGTGCCCTCCCTCGCCAGCTCCGACCCGTAGGCCGTGCGCTCGCATGTGAGCCTCGATCGCCTTGCGCGCTGCGTCGTATGCCAGCACGAGAGCGCCCGCCGGGTCGGAGGCGGCGATCAAGCGGGAGCTCTCGAGATGCAGCTTCGCCGTCGCAATCTCGCGCGTGGCAGCCGCGACGTCTACTTCGGCACGCCGTAGCGTCCCGTCGGCCACGAGGCTGTCGACGTCGAAACGGCTCACGCTTCCGCCGCCAGATCGAGAGAAACAAGTGCCGAGCTCTTCACGTCGCGGATGAAGCCCTCCTCCGATGCGTCCCAACGCTCGGGCGAAATGATGGTCGGATTCACCTCGCGACGCAAGGTGTCCGAAAGAGCGCTGGCCGTTCGGTACACCTCGCTCCGGTCAGGGGTGCCGATGATGAGGACGTCGATGTCGTCGGGTGCAACACCGTGCTCGCCACTGTATCGCGCCGCCCAGGATCCGAAGAGGAAGGCACGTTCGATTCCTGCGATACCCCTGAGGGCCCGAGCAACAAAGGGAGAGGGGCCGAAGGCAGTCGTCAACAGCCCGAAGAGATCCACGTAGTACGGGGAGTTCGGATTCGGTTGCACGAGGCGCTGGCGCCCCAGGCGATGGGTCGTCACAAGGCCCGCCTCCTCGAGTCGGTCCACCTCGCGCTTCACGCCCGCGCGGTCGAGCCCGAGCTCGTTGGCAATCGCTGCCAGGGGCGCGGGTCGGTCTGATCCCAGGTAGATCCGCGTCAGAAGTCGAGCCTGAGCTTGCGACCGGAAGAGCGGGAGCAAGAGGGGTGAGGACGTTCGGCTCACGTTGTCAATATATCAACAGTTGATGTTGAATACACAACGCTGGTCAGTTGTCTGTCGGCGCGGCCGTGCGGCGAACGCATCACAAATTCGTGCACGGCAACGCCCCGACCTTGTGACAAATTGACACTTGCGACGTCCTGCACCGCCCAGCCGGCGGCGTCGAGCATCCGGTCGATCTCGACGCGGGCGCGCGCTTCCGGCGTCAGGTAAGAGGCGTCGTCCGCAGTCATCGGCACATCTTGGCGCAGGCGCACCGCTCGTTGCGGTGCCGCGATTCACACGGATCGAGCTACCGCTCGGACAGAGGCACGAACGGGCGCTCCGCTGCACCCGTGTAGATCTGGCGCGGGCGCGCGATCTTCGTCTCGGGGTCGGTGAGCATCTCCTCCCACTGCGCGATCCAGCCCGGCAGGCGGCCGAGGGCGAAGAGAACGGTGAAGTAGTCCGTCGGGTAGCCCATCGCCTTGTAGATCAGGCCCGAGTAGAAATCGACGTTCGGGTAGAGCTTGCGGCTGACGAAGTACTCGTCCTCGAGCGCGATCCGCTCGAGCTCGAGCGCGATCTTCAGTTTGGGGTCGACGCCCGTCTCGGCGAAGACGGAATCGGCGACCTGCTTGATCAGCTTGGCTCGCGGGTCGTAGCTCTTGTACACGCGATGGCCGAAGCCCATCAGGCGGGTGCCTGCGCTGCCGTCCTTCACCGCCTCGACGAAGGCGGGAACGTTCGACACGTCGCCGATCTGATCGAGCATCTGCAGGACGGCCTCGTTGGCGCCGCCGTGGAGCGGGCCGTAGAGAGCGGCAATGCCCGCCGAGACGGCCGAGAACGGGTCGACATGCGACGACCCGACGCTCCGGACGGCGCTCGTCGAGCAGTTCTGCTCGTGATCGGCATGGAGGATCAGGAGAATCTCGAGGGCCCGCTGGAGCACCGGGTTCGGCTCGTGCTTGCCGCCGATCTCGAAGGTCATGTTGACGAAGTTGCCGATGTAGCCGAGATCGTTGCGGGGGAGGACGTACGGGAGTCCACGCGAGTGCCGGAAGATGTACGCAGCGATCGTCGGCAGCTTCGCAATCAGCCGCACCCGCTGGAGGTACCGGTTCTCCGGATCCGAGATGTGCTTGGCATCGGGATAGAACGTCGACAGGGCGCCGACCGCGCCGAGCAGCATGCCCATGGGATGCGCGTCGTAACGGAAGCCGTCGAGGAACTGAGGGATGTTGGTGTGAACGTAGGTGTGGATGCGCACGTCGTCGACCCACTTCTCGAGCGCGGGTCCGGTCGGTAACTCACCCTCGAGGAGGAGGTAACACGTCTCGAGGAAACCGGCCTCCTCGGCGACCTGCTCGATCGGGTAGCCCCGGTAGCGCAGGATCCCGGCGTCGCCGTCGATGTAGGTGACCGCACTCCGGCACGATGCCGTATTCAGGTACGC
>JAYTJO010000155.1:0-4066 GCA_043730975.1 Thermoleophilia bacterium
CGAAGTCGAACTCTTCGAGCGGCTGGAGATCGTCGTCACCGGCAACCTTGTCCATCAGCCAATCTCGAGTCTGGGGACCCGACCATGGGTTGTAGAGCGCGCCGGCGATCAGCCCGGCGAGCAGCATAGCGTTCCGGCCCTTGTGACTCTTCTTCTTCTTGCCCTTCAGGGTTCCCGCGGCCTTCCCGAACTCCTCGAGCGCCTTGCGGAGATTCTCCTGAACCTTCTCGTCGGTCGCGAGGCGTGACGCCGACTTCGCAGCACCATCGCCCTTCGCGTCCTTGACGAGGGGGCCATAGAGCTTCTTCGCCGCGGAGAGGGCCTCCTTGAGGTCATCGCGGAATTCCTTGTCGTTGAGCGCGCGATCGAGATACGGCTTGAGCGTCTCGACCGTCGGCGCGACCTTGCTTTCTTTCTTTGCCATCTCGGCCGTCCTTTCCTCGTACAACGTGGGAAGTGAAGTATGACGATGCCGCGTCGCCTACGATGGGTTGTACCCGTACGCTGAGGCAGTGCATGTCCCACCCCTGATCCGCGGCTCGGTTCTGACGCGTTCCGTCTCGCTCGCCTTCGGTCTCTTTCTCTTCGCGCTCGGTATCGTCTTTCTGCTCGAGTCGGGACTGGGGCTCTCGCCCTGGGACGTTCTCGCGCAGGGGATCTCGGACAGGACCCCGCTTTCCTTCGGCACGGCGAATATCGTCATCGCGGTCGTCGTCCTCGTCATCGCGCGGGCTCTCGGGGCGCGCATCGGCCCGGGTACCGTCGCGAACGCGGTGCTGATCGGATTGTTCGTCGACTGGTTGATCGCGATCGATGCAATCGACGCGCTCTCCGACGCCTCGCTCGCCGTTCGGATCGTGCTCATGGGTGCGGGGATACTGATCATCGGTATCGGCACCGGTTTCTACATCGGGGCGGGCATGGGTGCCGGCCCCCGGGACTCCCTGATGCTCGTCACCGCGCGGCGATCCGGAGTTCGAATCGGTGTGACGCGGGCCACGATCGAGATAGCAGTGACCGTCGTCGGATTTGCCCTGGGCGGGACGGTCGGCATCGGCACCCTCGCGTTCGCCTTCGGGATCGGCCCTGCGGTCGAGCTCTCGTTCTGGATTCTGGAGCGCAGTCCGATCGCAAAAACGGCGCCGAACGCCTCGCACGCCGCCTGATCCGGTTAGCATCGCGGCATGAAGGGACTGGTCTGCGCAGGAGGCGAGGCGACCCGGCTCGGTGAGCTGACCCGCGTCACGAACAAGCACCTGCTTCCCGTGGGAGGTTGGCCGATGGTCTACTACCCGCTCCAGCTCCTCCAGCTCGCCGGAATTCGCGAGGTGCTGGTGGTCACCGGGAAGGGCCACGCGGGCCAGATGATAGACCTGCTCGGAGATGGACATCTCACCGTCCGTGGAGGCGAGGCGCCGCTCCTCGAGCTCGACCTCACCTACAAGGTGCAGACCCGGCCGGGCGGAATCGCAGAGGTCGTCGGGATGGCCGAGGACTTCGCCGGCGGTGAGCCCATCGTCGTGGTGCTCGGCGACAACATCTTCGAGTACTCACATGCGGCGGAGCTCGCGACGTGGGGCACGAGTGGGGTCGGTGCCCAGGTGTTCGTCAAGGACGTTCCCGACCCCGAGAACTTCGGCGTCGTCGTGTACGACGACGAGGGGAACGTCGTCGACCTCGCTGAGAAGGCCGGGGTCGTCGACATGCGATACCCGTCGCCGCCGACGAACGATGCCGTCGTCGGTCTCTATTGCTATCCACCCGATGTCTTCTCCGTGATTGCGAGTCTCGAGCGCTCGAGCCGGGGCGAGCTCGAGATCACCGATGTCAACCGTGCCTACGCGGAGCGAGGCGCGTTGTCCGTCGTGCCGGTCAAGGGCTGGTGGGAAGACGCAGGAAAGCACTGGCAGCACCTCGCCGAGATCGGCAGCATGATCGACGAAACGGGTGTCAACAAATGAGTGTCGAGGGCATCGTGCGGATCCCGTTGCAGCGATTCGAGGACGACCGCGGCTGGTTCTGCGAGCTGCGACGTGAGAGCCTCCTCCCGAAGCCCACCGTCCAGACGAACGTCTCGGTCTCCCGGAAGGGTGTCATCCGCGGTCTCCACTACCACGAGCGCGGCCAGGACGACCTCTTCGCGTGCCTCGAGGGAACGGCGCGCGTCGTCGTGCTCGATCGGGAGACGGGAGCCACGTTCACGGAGGACATCGGCGAGGCGAACCCTGTCGCGCTCTACATTCCCGGCCGCCATGCACACGGTTTCGAGGCGCTCACCGACCTGTTGTTCGTCTATCACGTGACCGAGGAGTACGATCCGGCCGATCCCGACGAGCAAGGCATCGCGTGGGACGACCCGCGAGTGAAGGACCTGTGGAGCACTCAGACACCAACGCTCTCGTCACGAGACAGCGCCGCCGCGTCCTGATCACGGGCGCCGGGGGGCAGCTCGGCACCGCGCTCGCCGGCGTCTTCTCAGAGGATGCCGTCGCTGCGTTGGCACGCGCCGATTGGGACGTTCGGTTTCCCGCGCCGCCGAATCTGCCCGAGACAGATCTCGTCCTTCACACGGCTGCCTGGACAAACGTCGACGGTGCCGAGGACGATCCGCAGGGCGCCGCAGAGGTCAACGTGGGTGGTACCGCGCACGCAGCCGAGCTCGGGGCGCCGGTCGTTGCGTACTCCTCCGACTACGTGTTCGACGGGCATAAGGGTGCGCCGTATCTCGAGTCCGACAGCCCCAGTCCTCTCTCTGCCTACGGCCGCTCGAAGTTCCACGGCGAGGCGGCTGCCGGTGAGCAGGCGTGGATCGTGCGCAGCTCGTGGCTCTACGGGCCGACAGGGCACAACTTCGTCCGGACGATGCTCCGTCTCGGAGCAGAGCGCGACGAGCTTGCGGTGGTCGACGATCAGCGCGGATGTCCCACGTATGTCGGGCATCTCGCCGCAGCAACCCGTGAGCTCGTCGATGCCTCGGCGCCGTTCGGGATCTGGCATCTCGCGGCGGCCGGGGATTGCACATGGGCCGACCTGGCCGAGGCGATCTTCGAGGAGGCTGTCCTCGACTGCCGTGTGAAGCGGATCACGACGGCCGAGTTCGGTGCGAAAGCGCCGCGCCCACCCGTGGCGATCCTGCGCAGCGAGAAGGAGGCGCCCGAGCTGCCGCACTGGCGTGAGGGTCTCGCGGCGTGCCTCGCCGCACTCGACACGGCTCCGTGAGAGCTACCCTGTCCTGATGCGCGTGCTCGTCACCGGTGGCGCCGGGTTCATCGGCTCTCACTTCGTACGGAGGCTCGTCGGCGGCGGCGACAGCGTCGTCGTCCTCGACAAGCTCACGTATGCGGGCAACCCGGCGAACCTCGAGGGGATCGAGCACGAATTCGTCCATGGGGACATCGCAGACCCGGTGGCTGTAGCGACGGCCACCGCAGGGTGTGACGCTATCGTCAACTTTGCAGCGGAGACACACGTCGATCGCTCGATTCTCGGCCCGACCGAGTTCGTCCACACCGACGTTCTCGGCACGATGTGCCTCCTCGAGGCGGCGCGGGAGACCGGGGCTCGGTTCGTCCAGGTCTCGACCGATGAGGTCTACGGTGACCTCGAGGCCGGCGGGAGGGCGCTCGAAGGTGACCCGCTGCGACCGTCGAGCCCGTACAGCGCGGCGAAGGCGGGCGGCGACCTGCAGGTTCTCGCGTACGTGCGCACCTACGGCGTGCAGGCGTCGATCACGCGTGGCGCCAATACGTACGGCCCAAACCAGTATCCGGAGAAGCTCGTGCCCCTGTTCACGACGAATGCGCTCGAGGGCGAGCCACTACCGGTGTATGGCGACGGCAAGCAGGTACGAGAGTGGCTGCACGCCGAGGATCACTGCGCCGGGATCGAGCTCGTGCTTCACGAGGGAGCTCCGGGGGAGGTCTACAACGTCGGTGGGGAGGATCACGAGAACATCGAGATCACGCACAGGATCCTGGAGTTGACCGGGGCCGACCCGTCGCTCGTGCGCCACGTCGAGGACCGGGCCGGCCACGATCGGCGCTATGCGCTCGACGATACGAAGCTC
>JAYTJO010000156.1:0-9004 GCA_043730975.1 Thermoleophilia bacterium
GCCCCCCGCCTGCGAGGCTCCACGCCCGCTTCCCCTCCGGCCCCAGCCGCTCCTCGACAGCGCCGCCGGGAAGCGACGCCAGCTCGCCGAGCCGACGTACCCCGAGCCCTTCGAGCTCGGCGTACCGGTTCGACGGGAGCGGCAGGAGCGAGAGGGGGAGCGGCTCCAGGAAGCCCTGCTCCTCCTTCCCCTCGACGATCACTGCCTGTCCGGGTCGTGCCACGCTCGCCGCTGCTAGAGCGACGAAGCGGCGTGCACCCACGCCTGCGCGCGGATCCCAGGCAGATCCAGCGGCGGCAAGCGCCTTTGCAAGCGCCGCCTCTACCCCGCCGTAGAGCCGCTCGACGCCGTCGGTCTGGAACGTGACGAGCCCCGGCTCGGTGGATTCGACGGCAAAGCCCGCGCCCTCGAGACGACGCAGAACCCCCTCCCACTCCTGCTCGACCGCGGCCGGGTCCTGCTCGATCAGCACGAGCTCCGGGCAGGTCGCGAGCGCCTCCCCCATCCGCATTCCTGCCTGCACGCCGGCAGCCTCGGCCGCTGCTGTGACAGGGCCGACGAGCGCCTCCCTGCCCGGTTCCGGCGCGAGCGCTGCCGGTACGAGCGCGAGCCTCGGCCGGGAGCGCAACGCGGCCCGCAACGCAAATCCGGGAATGAGGAGGCAGGCGATCATTGAACCTGTAGTTCTACACGAACATATGTTCGTATGTCAAGATGGCCGAAACAGACAAGGGAGAACCATGGAGATACGGGGGATCGGCTTCGTGGGAAGCCACACGGATGCGCACGAGGAGATGAGCTTGTTCCTCCGTGACGTGCTCGGTCTCCGCCCGATCACGGTCGATGGCGTCGGGGCGACGCTCTTCGCGACCACGAACGGCGACGTTCTCGCGGTGGCCCGGCCGTACGAGGAAGACAGCACCGCAGAGCGCACGGTGGGCCTCTTTGTGGGCGACGTCGACGCTGCCGCTGCCGAGCTCCACGCCGCCGGCGTCGAGACGGACGGAATCAGCGAGAACGCCCGCTGGCGCTACACGCACTTCCGCGCACCCGACGGGAAGCTGTACGAGCTCGTGGAGGAGCGACCCCGCTAGCCGAGCCGGAACTGCAACAGCGTGATCGTGCCAAGCTCCGGCCCGTCATCCACGAGCTCGCTCGAAACGAGCCTGAAGCCCGCTTTCTCGAGTACCCGGAGCGAGCCCGCGTTGTGCTCGGCGACGGTCGCGAGCAGAGGTCGGTGCCGCTCGTCGTCGAGAAAGAGCGCGAGCGCCGAGCTTGCGATCCCCCGCCCCCAGTACGCCTTCCCGAGCCAGTAGCCGACCATACGCCCGCCGGCGGCCGTCCAGCTCAGGGCGTGTCCTGCGACCGCGCCGTCCGCGACGATCGTCCTCAGGATTGTCCCTGCGTCGCTCAGGATCCGCGACCAGTGCGCTGCGAATGCCTCGGCGTCACGCGTCGCTACGGCCGCCATCCGGAAGCTTTCCTCATCAGCCTGCCACTCGAAGAAGAACGGCAGATCATCGTCCTCGACCGGGCGCAGCGACACCGCAGGCACTACCGACATCCCTCCTACCGCCGCGTCGCCCGAAAGCACTCGACGAGATACGGAAGGCGAACAACGCCGTCCCGCGCGTGAAGGTCGAACAGCCCGTCGACCCTTGCGAAGATGGGTGCCCGCTCGTCGGCAGAGAGAACGGCGCAGTAGCTCCGAGAGAGCACGAGCTCCTTCAGCGTCTCCCGGTCGACCTCCTGGATGTGAGGGCCAAAGGTGGCCTCGTCGACCGGCCCGAAGAGCCCACTCGCGGCGATCGGGACACCGGCTCCCGCATCGACCCCGGTTCTTCCCACCATCGCGTCGCTCAACTCGGCGACCCATCCCTCGCTCTCGTCGCGGGTATTCCAGACGAGTGCGATCCGCCCGCCGGGCCGCAGGACCCGCGCGATCTCGCGTAACGCCGGACCGTGGTCGAACCAGTGGAACGCCTGCGCCGCCACGACGACATCGGCGCTCGCGTCAGGGAGCGGGATCTCCTCCGCCCCACCCTCGAGCGCCGTCACGTCGGGCATCGCCGCCCGCAACTGCGCGAGCATCTCGGGAAGCGGCTCGACCGCCGTGACGCGATGGTCGAGCGCGACGAGAGAGCGCGTCAGCTTGCCTGTGCCGGCGCCGAGATCGACGACATCGAGCGGCTCTGCCCCGACGAGCCAGAGCACGGCCTCCTCGGGGTAGCCCGGTCGGGAGCGCTCGTAGACCTCGGCGACGGAGCCGAACGAGAGCGCCTGGGCTTCGCGCGGACGGGAACTCACGCGATCGATCCTACGCTTCGCCCTCGGGCTCCGGCAGCGTGCGAATGCGTAGCACCGGCGACGGCAGAAGCCACAGAACGCCGGCAAGGGCCCCGATGGTGGCGATCCAGAGCGTCGGCCTCAGGCCGATACTCGCGCCGAGCCACCCGCCGACCAACGCGCCGAGCACCCGGACACCGTAGTTCGCAAACATGTACGCGCCGGCCACGCGCGAGCGAAGCTCATGCGGGACAACGGCCGCAAGAATGGCGCCCCCGCTGATGTCCAGCAGCATCACACCGAATCCCGACCCGAACTCGGCGAGGGCGAGCATCGCGAGGATCGTGCGCTCCGATCCCGAGGCCAGTGGAACGAGCAGGAGGGGCGCCGGAAAGAGCACACAACCAAGCGCGAGGCAGGGCCCGAGGCCGATCGCCCGGGAGATAGGGGTGGCGACGACCGCGCCGATCAGGCCGCCAACGGCGCCGACTCCGAGGACGAGCCCGAGGGCCCCGGCACCGACGCCGAGCGAACGGGTCGCGTACAGCACGAAGAGTGCCCAGAAGACGAAGTTGAAGAAGTTGATCGTTGCGGTCGCGAGGAGTGCCGGGCGTACCACCGCCGAGCCGATGACGAAGCGGATGCCTGTGCGCATGCCTCCGCCTTCGGAGTCCGGGGGCGGCTCCTGCGGTGCGATCCGCCCGAGCAACAACGCCGAGCAGAGGAACGTAAGGGCATCAACGACGAGCGCAGCCGGTGCCGACAGCGCCCGTACGAGCAACCCCGCGGCGCTCGGCCCGGCGACGAACGAGAACGCCCGGCTTCCATTGAGCACGGAGCTGCCTTCCACGAATCTCTCCCGCGGCACGATCGAGACGAAGAGCGACGCGTCGGAGACCCCGAACAGCACGCTCAGCGACCCCACACCAAACGCAACGATGAGCAACTGGATGAACGTGAGGCTCCCGAGCGCATAGGCGAGCGGCACGGACAGGAGGAGCAACGCGCGGCCGATGTCGGCCGCGATCATCACGTGGCGACGACGGCCTTTGCGGTCGACCCAGACGCCGGCGTGGAGCGAGAGCAAGAGGTTTGGCGCAAGTGCGAGCGCTGCCAGATAGCCCATCTGCGCGGCGCTCGCATCGAGGGTCAATACCGCCACGAGAGGCAGGGCAAGCATCGAGATCTGGTCGCCGAACATCGAGACGGTGTGGGCACCCCAGTAGTGGCGGAATATCGAGCTCTCACGAAGGAGCGCCGGGACGCGCCGACGACCGGTAGCTGTTGCCAGCTCGCTCATTCGCTCGTGGTGGGAACGGCGTACTGGAGGAACGTGACTGGCCGGGAGCCATCGGGCCGCACCGCCGGATCGGCGGTTCGCTCCAGGTACCGCTCGGCAAGCCTCTCCAGGTCGCTGCGAAGCTCGGCGAGCTCTGCAGGCGTGAGGTACAGGAGCACGTCGCCGAACGACGCCGCCTCCTGCCACTCGACGGGCTCGGTGCTGCGGGAGACGATCCAGCGGGCGAGGCGCGCGAACTGTTGCTCGGCGATGAGGAGCTCAAACTCCGTCGCCGCAGTAGCGAACTCGGGCGTCGGAGCCACGTCCGGCCAGCTCGTGAACATTGACGTCGCACGCCACGGACGCTGCCGCCCTTTCCCTCCGGGAGCCTCCTCGACGAGTCCGTACTTCGCGAGCTGACGGAGGTGGTACGAGCAGCTGCCGGAGCTCTCACCGGGGAGCAAGGCAGCGGCCCGGGTCGCGGTCAGAGGCCCTTCTCGGCGAAGCAGCCCGAGCAGCTTCAGTCGGCGCGGATGGGCAAGCGCACGCAGCGCGCCCGGGTCTCGCAACTCGATCGATCTCTCCATTTGCATGCAAAGATATCTTTGCAAAGAGTTGTTTCTATTGCAAACCCCGTCGCTCTCGAAACGCCTCCACGGCAATCCGGTGATCGACAATCGGCGCCGGATACAACGGCGCGAGCAACCCCGGCTCGGCGATCGCCCGCGAAGGCACGCTCTCGAGCTCCGACACGTACCGCCTAACGTACTCCCCCTCCGGGTCGAGCTTCTTCAGCTGTGCGGTCGGGTTGTAGATTCGGTTCGGGCGCGTGTCGACGCCCGTGCCCGCAACCCACTGCCAGTTGCCGATGTTCTGCGCTACGTCGCCATCGAGCAGCAGGTCGAAGAAGTGTCGTGCGCCCTCACGCCAGTCGATCCCGAGATCCTTGACGAGGAACGAGGCGGCGACCATCCTGGCCCGGTTGTGCATCCAACCTTCCTCGCGCAGCTGCCGCATTCCCGCGTCGACGAGCGGGTAGCCGGTCATCCCCTCCTTCCACGCAGCGAGCGCTTCGGGATCGTCGAGCCAGCGATCACCGCGTGGGCGCATGTCGTCGACCTGGGTGCGAGGCTGCGCAAAGAGGATCTGGGCGTAGAAGTCACGCCAGCAGAGCTGCCGCACGAACGCCTCTCCACCGCGCTCCTGCGCACGCACGGCGAGCGCACGCGCCGAGACGCAGCCGAAGTGCAGGTAGGGAGAGAGTCGCGAGGTCGCATCCGCCGCGATCGCGTCGTGACCGCCCGAGCCGTACCCCTCGAGACGAGACCGCAGCCAGGCTCCCGCTCGCTCGACTCCAGCGGTCTCACCACCCGGAACCGGCGAGATGAGCGACGAGGTGGGAACCGGGCCAGGCTCAACTCCTGCCGGAAGCCGGATCGCGGTCGGGGTCGCCTCGGGTACCCCAAAGGGCACCTGCGACCAGGCGCGATGGTACGGAGAGAAGACCTGGTAGTGGTCATTCCCGGTCGGGGTCACCTCCCCCGCAGGAACGACGAACGTGCCGTCAACGAGGCGGAGATCGATCTCCGCGCCGAGTCGCCGCTCTCGGACAACCGCATACGGGCTCACGTCTGCGCTCGCGAAGACCGTGGTCGCGCCCACCTCTCGCGCGGCGCGCACCGTTTCCGCGACGACATCTCCTTCGCGCACATCGAGCGCGGCGCCGAACGACCGGAGCGACGCATCGAGATCCGCGAGCGCGTCGAGGAGGAATGCGCGCCGGCTCGCGGCAGCGCCGTAGCGCGTGCGCCCGATTCCCTCGTCGAGCACGAAGAGCGGCAGCACCGTCTCGGCCTCCTCGACCGCTCGCGCGAGCGCTGGGTTGTCGTGAACCCGTAGGTCGCGGGTAAAGAGAACAACCGCGACGCGCATGCAGACGGCTCCTACGCTCGAATCTCGGCGGCGACGCCCTGCATCCCCGTGAGACGCGGGACGACTTCGAGGACGCTCTCGCGCGCGCAGTACGGGATGTCGGCCTCGAGCTCCGGACCGTGGTTGATCAGGTTGCGGCCACTGCGAGAGGCCCGGAATGCCTCCTCTGCCGTCGGATACGACGCGGCCAGTCGCGCTGCTGCCTCGGCGGCATCACTTCTGTCGTCGCCCAGATCGGCGACGATCCGGCCTGCGACGTAGCTGTCGTCGAGCGCGAACGACCCCTTGACGCCCGCACAGAAGATCGCCACATCGTCGCCGTGACCACGCACCGCCTCGATCACCGCCGCCAGATTGAGAAGCGATGCGATCAGCACGTGCTCGCAACGCTCGGCCGCGGTCACGATCGCCCGGGTGCCGTTCGTCGTCGACATGGCGAGCGTCGGGGTGCGCGCTGCGAGGTACTCGCGCGGTGAGTTCCCGAGGTCGAAGCCGTCGATCAACAACCCGAGCCGCTCCCCCCCGAGTGTCACCCCTCCGAGCGCGACGAGCGCGCGAGCGTCCTCCACCTCCGCGGCGCAGAGCACGCGCTCGTACCCGGTGGCGAGTGCCTGGCAGATCGTAGATGTGGCCCGGATGACGTCAATCACGACGCCGGTCGGGGCCGCTGCAAGCTCGTCCGGTGTGAAGGCGACATGAACGTGCACGCCGCTACGCTAGCCGTCCATGTCGGACACGCCCCATTGTTACCGCCATCCCGAGCGCGAGACCCTCGTCTCGTGCTCGGAATGCAGCCGTCCGATCTGTCAGGACTGCATGACGTTTGCACCCGTCGGGATCCGCTGCCCCGATCACGCGAATGCCGGTGCGGTCAAACCCACTCCCGCCCGCACGCTCCAGAACGTGCAGCGTCGGACGCGCTCCGTCGCAGCCCCGGCGACGATGGTGCTGATCGGGATCAACGTGCTCGTCTACGTGATCACCGCGGCGCAGGGCGGCGGGCCCAACCTTCCCGGAGGGCAGCTGTTCGCGGACTGGGCGCTCCAGGGAGCCGTCATCTCGACGGGGGAGTGGTGGCGACTCGTGACGGCGATGTTCCTGCACGGCAGCCTTCTCCATCTCGCCTTCAACATGTTCGCGCTCTACTGGCTCGGCAACATCATCGAAGACGCGCTCGGGACGCCGCGGTTTCTCCTGGTCTACATCGTCTCGGGACTTGCGGGCTCTGCCGGCGCACTCTGGTTCAGCTCGGCATTCGCCGTTACTGTCGGGGCATCCGGAGCGATCTTTGGCCTCATCGGCGCCCTGCTGATTCTCGAGTACCTCGCGACCGGATCCTTCATGGGGCAGGCGATGATCCTGATCCTCGTCAACTTCGCTTTCACATTCGCCGTACCCGGGATCTCCAAGGGCGGCCATATCGGCGGCCTGATCGGCGGGATCGTGGCGACCTACGCACTAATGCGGTATCGCCACGGATCACGGCAGAGGCTCGGCGTTCTCGTCGCTGTCGGGGTCGGCGTTCTTAGCCTCGTGCTCGCGTACGTCCGCGTCGAGAGCTACGTGCTGTAGGCACGCCGTCGGTACGGCACGCCGCCCGGCATCACGCCACCGGGCGCACGACGAGTGCGACGCCGTCGATCCGCGAGACCTCGACCGTCACACCTTCTGCGATAGGACGCTCGTCATCCGAGCGGGCACTCCAGTGCTCCGTCCCAACGCGCACCTGTCCTCGCTGGCCCGGCCCTTCCTCGATCGCGACGATCACGACGGCGCGCTTGCCGAGCACGGTGTCCGCGTTTGACGGAACGAGGGGCGTATTGCGCATCATCCGACGCAGCGGCTTCCGCGTCAGAAGCAGCGTCGCCACGGAAACAACGGCAAACACGGCGAACTGGACTCCGAGGCTCGCGCGGAGCAGACCCACGACCCCTGCGGCGAGGGCACCGAGAGCCGGGTAGAGCGCAACGAACGTCAGGGTCGCAACCTCGATCCCGATGAAGATGAGGGCGACGACCAGCCAGGCCACGGCAGCGGCCACTACGGATTCCCGGGAGGTGGCCGCTGCGACTCGGCCGCTTCCTTGCCCGTCTGGAAGCCACCGCCGAGCGCCGCCACGGCACCCATGGTCGCCATCGCATCCGACGGGATCAGCATCAGCTTCATCGCCTGTCCATCTGCCACGAGCGGCAAGTTCTGGATGTACTGGTAGGTGAGGAGGTCGGGCGTCGGATCGCCGTCATGGATCGCCTTGAAGACCTGCAGCGTGGCCTCCGCCTCGCCCTCGGCACTGAGGATCGCGGCCTGCTTGGCCGCCTCGGCCGTGAGGATGGTGGCCTGGCGTGCACCCTCTGCCGTGAGAATCGCGGCCTGCTTCTCGCCCTCGGCCGTCGTGATCTGCGCCTGCTTCACACCCTCTGCGTTGATGATCACCGCGCGGCGCTCACGTTCGGCGCGCATCTGCTTCTCCATCGCTTCCTGGATCGAAGACGGTGGGTCGATCGACTTCAACTCGATCCGGTTCACGCGCAGCCCCCAGCGCTCGGTTGCCTCGTCGAGCACGATCCGGAGATCGGCGTTGATCTTGTCGCGCGAGGTGAGCGCCTCCTCGAGCGAGAGCGAGCCGATCACGTTGCGCAGCGTCGTCACGGTGAGCTGCTCGATCGCGAAGAGCAGGCTCGCCACCTGGTATGTCGCTCGGAACGCGTCAGTCACGGTGAAGTAGAACACGGTGTCGATCGAGATCGTCACGTTGTCCTGCGTGATCACGGGCTGCGGCGGGAAGGCGACGACCTGCTCCCGCATGTCGACGAGAGGGCGCAGGCGATCGATGAACGGGACGAGAAAGTGGAGGCCAGGATCAAGGGTGCGCTGGTACCGCCCGAGACGCTCGACGAGGCCGGTGCTGGCCTGTGGCACGATCCTGACGGTGCGCGCGAGCGCAATAAGCACGATCAGCCCGATGCCGATCCCGATCACGAGTGTGGCTGCAGCGGCGACGCTCATGCCACAAAGGCTACGAGGTCCGGCGGACGGCGGGTCGGGGCTCAGCCGCCGATGACGAGCGCGGTCACACCCGAATCGGCGAGAGCGGCCTGCGCTGCGGCAAGACGTGCGAGCGGAACCCGATACGGCGAACAGCTGACGTAATCGAGCCCGAGGCGATGACAGAACGCCACCGATCGTGGCTCACCACCGTGCTCGCCACAAATGCCCATCTTGAGCTCCGGCTTGACGCCACGTGCGCGCTCGATTGCGATCCGCATCAGGTCACCCACGCCGTCCTGGTCGAGCACCTCGAACGGATTGTGTTCGAGAATCCCATGCTCGAGGTAGTGCGTGAGGAACTTCCCTTCAGCGTCATCGCGCGAGAATCCGAGCGCAGTCTGGGTGAGATCATTCGTGCCGAAGGAGCAGAAGTCGGCCACCTCGGCGATCTCGTCGGCCCGGATGCAGGCTCGAGGAAGCTCGATCATCGTGCCGCAGAGATACGCCACGGAAGGCACT
>JAYTJO010000157.1:0-2136 GCA_043730975.1 Thermoleophilia bacterium
CATGAGGAGCACCCGGACGTGGCCATCGTCGTCGCCTCGATCGACCGGGGATTGAACGAGAAGGGCTACATCGTTCCGGGCCTCGGCGATGCAGGCGACCGGCTCTACGGCACGAAGTAGTGGACGCGCTTCGGGCCGATCCGCAGGTCCTCTACGGCGCCGCGATCGCTTTGCTGATCGTCGTCCTGCTCACGCCGGCAGTCGGCGGCATGGCTCGACTGCTCGGTGTCGTCGATAACCCGGGCGAACGACGCCTGAACCGGAGGCCGATACCGCGTCTCGGCGGCCTCGCGATCTTCATGGGCATTCTCGTCCCGTCTCTCGCCTTCCTCGACCTGTCGAGCGAGATGCGCGGGATCCTTCTCGGCGCGGCCGTCGCCTGTGTCGTCGGAGCGATCGACGACTTCCGAGGCCTTGCGCCGCTGCCGAAGCTCGCCGGACAGGTGCTCGCCGCAGCGATCCCGACGGCGTTCGGCGTCTGGATCGATCACTTCACGCTGCCGTTTCTCGGAGCCGTTGATCTGCCCCCCTGGATCGGTGTGCCAATCACGATCGTCTGGATCGTGGCGGTGATGAACATGGTCAACTTCCTCGACGGCATGGATGGGCTTGCCTCCGGCGTCTGTGCGATCTCGGGGGTCACGTTCGCCGTGCTGGCCCTCTCGCTCGGCAAGGTCGATGCCGCGATCCTGTCGGCGATCGTCGCCGGCGCCTGCATCGGCTTTCTCCGTCACAACTTCTTCCCCGCGCGGATCTTCATGGGTGACTCGGGAGCGCTCGTGCTCGGCTACACGCTTGCTGCGGTCTCGGTGGTGGGACTGTTGAAGACCGCGTCGACGGTGGTCCTCTTCCTGCCTCTGCTCGTACTGGCCGTCCCGATCATCGATACGTCATTCGTGGTGCTGAAGCGGATGAAGTACAACCAACGGATCTCCGAGGCCGACCAGTCACATCTTCACCACCGCTTCCTGAACATCGGGTTCAGCCAACGTCGAGCGGCGATCACGATGTGGGCCTGGACAGCGATGCTCGGGGCGGCGGCGCTTGCGACGCGGTTCATCCCGTTCCGCGAGGGGGGCGAGTGGCACCTGTGGGAGACGGTGGCCGTCGTCGGGATCGCGCTCGCCGCGCTCGGGTTCTCCGTCTACATCGTCTACCTACTCGAGATCGTCAAGCTCGGCAACCCGCGCGTCCGGCGCCGCGTTGCCGAGCGGGAGCGCAACGAACGCCGGAGCGCGTAGGTCAGTCGCGAGGGTTTCGGCCCTCTGGTCGAAATCCGCTAGGCGGGCGTTCATTTGGCATGTGACGAATGATGTCGTTTTTGGCTGAAACAGTGGCGATCGGCTGTCACAAGCAGCCTGATATGCTCCAGCCGAATGGTCGCCTCGACGTCTACAACCCCGCATTCACTCGCGACCGCTTCCGGACTCCTCCTCGGCACCCTCGGGGCCGCGATGGCGATCGGCGCGCTGGTCGGTTGGGCCGTCGGTGCAGGAGGGCTCGGGCTCCTGATCGGAGCCATCGTCGGGATCCCTCTGGCCGTTCTCGTCGTGTACAAGGTGTACTCGTGATCGCGGATCTCTACTCGAAGCCGCGCCCGGTGCCCGGCCGACTCGCACCGATGCTCGCCGGCACCGGCCTGATCCTCCTCGCGCTCCCCGTCTTCGCGATTGCCGGTTGGCCCTTGAGGGGCTGGGCGCTCGCCGCCGTCCTCTGGGCCGCCGCACAGGCGCTCGGCTACCTACTGACGCGTCTGCCACTCGATGAGGGTAACCTCGCCGCCCAAGGAGTGAGGGGCATCGGCATGGGATTCAGAGCATTCATCGTAGGCATACCTCTGGTGGCGGTCACCGTCGCGGACTCGCGCGTCGGGGCAGCCGCCGCGATCCTCTACGTCCTCGCGTACACCCTCGAACTGGCCGTCTCGCTCGTCACATTCTTCGGCGCCGAGGCCAAGGGGGCTTGATGAAACGCCTCTTCGCAATCGGCCTGACACTCTTTCTTGCACTGCCCGCGGTCGCTCTCGCCTCCGGGGAGAGCGGCGAGGAGGAGAAGTTCAACCCCGCCTCCGAGTGGACGCTCCACCCGTGGGTCGAGATCAACATCGGGCCGATCGACATGTCGATCAACAAGGCC
>JAYTJO010000158.1:0-2214 GCA_043730975.1 Thermoleophilia bacterium
CAGCCGGTACAGCAGGACGAAGGCAGCCGATCCGGCGACGAGCGACAGGACGACGCCGGCGAGCAGATAGTGACCGAGGAGCACCACTCCCAGACCCGCCACGAGGAACGGATAGAGCGGGAAGAACGCCGGCGTGCTCGAGGGCCAGGAGTAGCCCTCTTCCGCGATCTTCAGGAACCAGTTGCTGTCCCACCGGGCCCAGACGTCGATCACCGTGCCGAGTTCGTGTAGGCGGGGAGTGTCCCACTCGGCACCCGGGTCGGATGCGCGCTCGAAGAAGACGACCGAGATAACAGCGACGACCCAGATGGCCGCCCGACTCCAGAGAAAGATTCGGAGCCCGGGCGAGACGCTGCGCGTGTCGTCCACCAGGGGACTGTAACCGGAAGGGTGAGAGGCCACGGCGACGGCTCGCCGAATGCGGCACGACGATGGCTACCATCACCTCATGAGCGCGCCACGCCGGCGACCACAGCGTGGAACGCGATCCGAGCTGCCCGTGCGACGCCGCCCGCAGCGCCGATCGCGTCGCCGTCCACTCCTCGTCCTCCTGCTCGCCGTTGCCGGGGTGCTCACCGTCGTTGCTCTGGCGGGCGGCGCCGGCGTCTACGCGTTCGGTTCCTCGTGCAACCTTTCAGCGCTTCGCGAGGTCAGGATCGGGCAAAATACGTTCGTCTACGCCGCCGACGGCTCGCTCCTCGGGTCGATTCCTGCCGAACGCAACCGTCAGGTTGTGCCGATCGCGAGCGTCAGTGCCTGGATGCCCAAGGCAACGGTTGCGATCGAGGACAGGCGCTTCTACACGCATGACGGGATCGACCCCCAGGGGATCGCGCGCGCCGTTGTGGCCGATGCGAAGGCGCGAAGCGTCGTCCAGGGTGGCTCCACGATCACCCAGCAGCTCGTCCGCAACCTCTATATCTCCAACGAGCGCACGATCCAGCGGAAGCTGAAGGAGGCGTGCCTGGCGCTGAAGCTCAACGATGCGTGGCCGAAGGAGCGCATCCTTGAGAGCTATCTGAACCAGGTGTACTACGGAAACCTCGCTTACGGTATCGAGGCTGCGGCCCAGACGTACTTCTCGAAGCCCGCGCGGGCGCTTAACCTGAGGGAGTCGGCGCTGCTCGCCGGTCTGACGCAGGCGCCCTCGGCCTACGATCCGTTCGTCGAGCCGGCGAAGGCGCTTGCCCGCCGGAAGGCGGTCCTCGATGCGATGCGCGATCAGGGTGTGATTACCGCGAAGCAGTATCGCTGGGCCCGCGGCTCGAACGATCTCCGACTCGAGCCTGGCCGTCTCTACAAGGAGATCCGCGAGCCCTATTTCTTCGGATACGTCCGTGACCGGCTGATCCGGAACTATGGCACCGAAACAGTGCGCTCCGGTGGTCTGAGCGTCTACACAACGATCCTTCCACGCTGGCAACGCGCCGCGCAGGCCGCGATCCGGGAGACGCTCACCGAGCCCGGCGATCCGGCAGCAGCGGTGATCTCTATCGATCCCGCGAACGGCGCCATCCGCGCAATGACCGCCGTTGTCCCCGGCCGGAGCAACAACCAGTTCAACCTGCTCTCGCAGGCCCGGAGGCAGCCGGGATCGACGTTCAAGACGTTCGTGCTCGCGGCCGCGATCGAGAAGGGGATCGATCCGGACTCGAGCTACTACGTCTCTGCCCCGTTCACCTATCGGCCCGTCCCTGACGGCAATTGCGATGACGGATCCTGGTGGTGTGTGAAGACCTACGACTCGAGCTACAACGGCTGGACATCGGTCTCACGAGCGACGCTCCGCTCGGACAATGCCGTGTACGCCCAGCTGACCCTGGACGTCGGACCCGAGCAGGTCGGCAAGACGGCTCGCAAGCTCGGGGTGCGTTCGCCGCTCGAGGTGGGAGGTCAGTACGTCCCGGCGATGGGGCTCGGCTCGGTGGCCGTCTCTCCGCTCGATATGGCGTCCGCGTACGCGACGCTTGCCGCCGGAGGAATCCATTCCGAGCCGACGGCGATCCGCAAGGTCGTGCTGCCGAACGGGAAAGAGGATACGAAGGCCGGGTGGGGATCACCGAAGCGCAAGCGCGTAATCGCCGAGGGGGTTGCGTGGAAGGTGACCCAGATCCTCGAGGACAACGTGCGCTACGGCACCGGCACCCGCGCCTCGTTCGGGCGGCCGGCCGCCGGCAAGACCGGCACCACGGACAAGCACGCGGACGCCTGGTT
>JAYTJO010000159.1:0-1953 GCA_043730975.1 Thermoleophilia bacterium
GACAACACGCATCGGGCCGACGATGCGATCGAGGTCGACACGACGATGCTGAGCCTGGACGAGGTCATCGACCGGATCGAAGGACTGCTGCGGGAGCGCGTCGCATGAGTACGACGGCGGACAGGGTCTGGGCTGTCGGTCGCCCCACGATTGGCACTGCGGTCAAGCTCACCGGTCGGCTCAAAGTCTACGGCAAGGAGCGCGTCCCCCTGACGGGCGGTCTCGTGATCGCCTGCAACCACTTCCACTGGGTCGACCCCCCGGCGCTCGGCATCTCGTGCCCGCGAACGATCTACTACATGGCCAAGGTCGAGGCGCACCGCGTTCCTGGTCTCGGAGCCTTTATCCGGGCGTTCGGCACATTCCCCGTACGCCGCGGCGAATCAGACCGCGATGCCGTCAGGACGATGAAGGCGATCGTGCGGGACGGTCTCGCCCTTGGCCTGTTCGCGGAGGGCACACGTCAGACGAGCGGGGTACCCGGCGAGGTTCAGCCCGGGGCAGCGATGGTCGCGCTCCAGGAGGATGTTCCCGTGATCCCGGTGGCGATCCACGGGACGCAGACCTGGAAGCCGGGGAACTTCCATCCGATCTCCCTCGCGTGGGGTGAGCCGATCCGGTTCGAAGGGCTGCCGAAGGGCGGCAAGGGCTACAAGGAAGCGTCGGCAGTGCTCCAGTCAAAGATCCACGGGCTCTTCGACTTCCTCGTCGAGATGCACGCTCTCGGTCGACCAGAGGCGGTGCCACCGGTATGAGTGGGATCGACGCGGAGGACATCGACGCGGTCGAGGAGACCGAGGCACCACGGGAGATCGCCGGCACGGTCGCGATCGTCGGCTTCCCGAACGTCGGCAAGTCGACGCTGATCAACCGTCTCACCCAGAGCCGTGCTGCGGTCGTGCACGAGACACCCGGTGTGACCCGTGACCGCAAGGAGCTGCTCTGCGAGTGGACCGGCACGTGGTTCCGGCTGATCGACACGGGTGGGGTGGACGAGGCGGACGGAGGCCCGTTCGGCTCGAAGATCGCCGAGCAGGCGCTTGCCGCGATCGACGAGGCCGATCTGGTGCTGTTCGTCGTCGATGCGCGAGCCGGGATCACGCCCGGTGACGAGGAGCTCGCGGTGATCCTGCGCAAGAAGAAGCGGCCGGTGGTCGTGCTTGCGAACAAGATCGACGACCCGAGTCGCGACAGCGAGTCCGCCGTCTTCCACCGTCTCGGGCTGGGCGAGCCCTGGCCGCTGTCGGGCCTGCACGGCCACGGCACGGGTGACCTGCTCGACGAGATCGTCTCCCGGCTGCCCGGTACGAGCGAGGTCGCGATCGGCACGGAGGCAATCCGGATTGCGATTCTCGGGCGCCCGAACGTCGGCAAGTCGTCACTCCTGAACAGGCTCGTCGGTCGTGAGCGGGTGATCGTCTCGGAGGTTCCCGGGACGACGCGCGATGCAATCGACACCGTGCTCCAACGCGGTGACACGACGTTCGTGCTCGTCGACACGGCCGGACTTCGCCGGCGCCGCAAGCAGCGGCAGGGAATCGAGTACTACTCCGAGCTACGCGCTCTGCAGGCGGCCGAGCGGGCCGACGTCGCGCTCGTCCTGTTCGATGCGTCGGAGGGGATCGTCGAGCAGGATCTCGCGGTCGCCGATATCGCCCGTAAGGCCGGGTGCTCCACGCTCGCGGTGCTGTCGAAGTGGGACATCACCGATCTCGAGATCGTCGAGGCGCAGGGTCATCTGGGTCGTCGCCTTCGTCAGCGACCGCCGGTGATCGCCGTTTCGGCGAAGTCGGGACGAGGCGTCGGTCGGCTGCTCGACAAGGTCGAGGAGCTGTTCGCGAAGCACAACGGCAGGATTCCCACAGGTGAGCTGAACCGGGCGCTCGGCGAGCTCAAGGAGGCGCGTCCGGGCCCGCAGGGCGAGCGGGGGAGACGTCTGAAGCTGATGTACGG
>JAYTJO010000160.1:0-4981 GCA_043730975.1 Thermoleophilia bacterium
GAAGGGGTTTCTCACCTACGACGAGATCGTCAACGCGCTCGAGGACGTCGAGTTGACGAAGGAGCAACTAGAGGAGTTCACCACGTACGCGATCGACCACTCGATCGAGCTCGTCGAGGGAGAGCAGCACAAGAGGCTGCCGCACGAGCCCGCTCCGGTCGAGGACGAGAAGGTCGCACCAAAGCTCGACCTCAGCGTCGAGCCGTCGCTCGACTCGCTCAGGCTCTACCTGCGTGAGATCGGAAAGGTGCCGTTGCTGACTGCGCATCAGGAGGTCTCGCTCGCAAAGAGGATCGAGCGTGGCGACATGTCAGCGAAGCAGCACATGATCGAGGCGAATCTGAGGCTCGTCGTCTCGATCGCGAAGGGATACCTGGGACGTGGGCTTTCATTCCTGGATCTGATCCAGGAGGGTTCGCTCGGCCTGATTCGAGCGGTGGAGAAGTTCGACCACAGCAAGGGGTACAAGTTCTCCACGTACGCCACCTGGTGGATCCGGCAGGCGGTCACCCGAGCGATCGCCGACAAGGCGCGCACGATCCGCATTCCCGTGCACATGGTGGAGAAGCTCAACAAGGTCGTCCACATCGAGCGACAGCTCGTGCAGCGACTCGGCCGCGAGCCGAACCCGGAGGAGATCGCGGAGGAGCTCGAGATCCCGACCGAGGAGGTACGGGAGATCCTCCGCATGGCGCAGTTGCCGATCTCGCTCGAGAAGCCGATCGGCGAGGAGGAGGACTCCTCGCTCGGCGACTTCGTGCCGGACGACTCCGCGGAGTCGCCCTTCGACACGACGTCGGTGTCGTTGCGCAGGTCGGATATCGACCTGGCGCTTTCCTCGCTCCCCGAGCGCGAGCGCAAGGTGATCGAGCTGCGGTTCGGCCTCAGCGGCACCCAGCCCTGCACGCTCGAAGAGGTGGGGCAGGCGTTCGGCGTCACGCGCGAGCGGATCCGCCAGATCGAGAACAACACGCTGAAGAAGCTCGAAGGACTGCCCGAGGCCCAGGCGCTCCGCAACTGCGTGTGAATACAGCGCCGCGAAGCCGCTGAACTCTGGGGGGTGGCTTCAGCCGCCTCCCGGGGTTGCTCTTCGTACCGGGGCTGACCTTTCTTACCGATTGCTTCCCGTGAGTGATCCAGCTGCAGCGCTCGTCCGTATCAGAGGTAGAAGCTAGACAAAAGAACGACAAACCTCTCACACGGAAGGAAGTCACAATGCGCAAGATCCTCGCACTTCTCGCACTCTCAGCCGTCATGGTCGCCGCCGTCATCGCCCCCACCGCCGGCGCGAGCAAGCAGGCCAACAAGGATATCGTGGCCACCGCGGTCGCCGCTGGCCAGTTCAAGACGCTGGCCTCGCTGCTCACCTCTGCGGGCCTCGTCAAGACGCTCCAGAGCAAGGGCCCCTTCACGGTGTTCGCCCCGACCGACGCCGCGTTCGCGAAGGTTCCGAAGGCGACGCTCGCCAAGCTGGGCAAGGACAAGGCGCTGCTGAAGAGCGTCCTTCTCTACCACGTCGTCAAGGGCAACGTCCCCGCCAGCAAGGTCGTCACGCTCAAGAAGGCCGGCACGGTGAACGGAAAGCCCGTGACCATCACGGTCAAGGGCGGCAAGGTCTACCTCAACGGCTCGACGCTCGTCACGAAGACGGACATCAAGGCCTCGAACGGCACCATCCACGTCATCAACAAGGTTCTCCTGCCGCCGGCCAACTAAAGAACAGCGCGGCGAAGCCGCTGAACTCTTGGGGGGTGGCTTCAGCCACTCCCCGGGGTTTGGTCGGCTCTTTGCTCGTTACGCGGCCAAGAATCCCTTGTCGCGGAGTGTGCGGAGACCGAGCTCGCGGAGATCGCTCGCCAGCGAAACGACATCCGTGTCGATCGGGCCGTAGGTCGCGACCTCGAGCCAGACGGTGCGGTCTGCGATCTCGCCGACCAGAACGCGGGCGCTCTCACCGTTCGTCCCGGGCAGGCTTGTGACCGCATCGAGGAGAGCCCTTCGCGCCTCGTCGATCGGGGTCTCGATCGAGACGGGGAAATGCGCCGCTATCAGACGCCGTGGATCCCTGATCGTGCGGTTCACGATCTTGCTGGTCGTCAGCTGGGTGTTCGGGATGAAGACGCGCCGGGCGTCGTCTGTGACGAGCGTCGTGTAGATCAGGGCTATCTCCTCGACGAAGCCGGTCTCCCCATCGACCGTGATGCGATCGCCGAGGCGGAGGGGCTGCGTGAAGGAGACGAGCAGGCCCGAACCGAGGTTCGAAAGCGGTGTGCTGAACGCAAGACCGGCAAAGAGTGCGAGGACAGCACTCGACGCGAGCAGCGCCTTCGCGATCTCCGACGTGACGTCGTACAGCGACAGGACGGCCCAGATGGCGATCGCGGCGACGAGGGCGACGATGACACGCCGGACGAAGTGGAACGTAGTCCGACGGCGGGGCACCGACCCGGGGTCGCGCCGCTGCAGCCGTTTCTCGTAGCGGTTGTATGCGAAGTCGAGCGTGACCCGGACGGCGATGACGACAACGATTCCGATCGCGCCGGTGATGAGCGCCTGGGTCGCGCGGTGGGAGAATTCCATTGCCTGCGTGATTCGGCGGCAAGGCGGCGGAGCCTCCCTGCGCCGATAGGGCCGCTACGCCTCGTGGGTCGGCTCGTTCTCCAGCTCGAACGCGGCGTGCAGCTCGCGGACGGCCTTCGGGATCTCCGAGCGGGCGATCATGCAGGAGATCTTGATCGGCGACGTCGAGATCATCTGGAGGTTGATCCCGTTGTCGGCGAGTGTCCGGAACATCTTCGCGGCGACGCCGGGATGGGAGCGCATGCCGGCGCCGATCAACGACACCTTGCCGAGGTCGTGGTTCTCCTCGATCGTGAAGTCTCCTAGCTCCGTGCGGGTGCTCTCGAGAGCTCCCTGCGTCGCCGGCACATCCTCTGCAGGAACGGAGAACGACATCTCCGCGTTCCCGTGGACGACGTTCTGGATGATCGTGTCGACGTTCACGTGCGCCGAGCCGACGACGTCGAAGATCAGTGCGGCGACGCCGGGCCGGTCGGGGATGTCGGACAGCGTGAAGACCACGTCGTTCTCGCTGTGGGTCACGGCCGACACGATTGGCTGCTCCATCGAGGCTCCTTCCTGAACCCAGGTGCCCTCCTCGTCCGAGAACGTGGAGCGGGCATGAATACGAACACCGTGATTGCGCGCGAGCTCGACCGAGCGCAACATGAGGACCTTCGCGCCGGAGGCAGACATCTCGAGCATCTCCTCGTACGAGATCGTGTGCAGCTTGCGGGCGTTCGGCACGATGCGCGGATCTGCCGTGAACACGCCGGGGACGTCCGAGTAGATCTCGCACGCAGCCCCGAGCGCCGCGGCGAGCGCGACGGCAGTCGCATCCGTGCCGCCGCGGCCGAGCGTGGTTACGTCCATCGTGTCGCGGGAGAACCCCTGGAAGCCGGCGACGAGGACAATCTTGTCCTCGTCGAGCGCATCCTTGACGCGGTCGCCCCGGATCTCGCGAATCTTCGCCTTCATATGCGCGCCGTCGGTGAGGATGCCTGCCTGCGAGCCCGTCAGTGAAAGTGCCTCGTGGCCGAGGTCGTGGATCGCCATCGCAACGAGTGCGCAGGCGATCCGCTCGCCGGTCGAGAGCAGCATGTCGAACTCGCGTGCGTTCGGCGTCGGTGAGACCTGGTGGGCGAGGTCGATCAACCCGTCCGTCGTCTTGCCCATAGCGGAGACCGTTCCGACGACCCGCAGGCCGCGCTGCTTCGCCTCGACGAGCCGTCGTGCGACGTGCTGGATCTTGGCCGGATCGGCGACCGACGAGCCGCCGAACTTCATTACAACGGTGTCGAAGTCCACGAGAGGAGCCTAGCGACCTCCGTCCGGTGGAAGGCCGGGTTGCTGCAAGCGCCGACGCGTCGCAATCCGACCTGCTCCCCGCGGCGTAGTTCCTACCGAGGCCCGAACCGGGTCTGCGTTGCAATCACCAGGGGAAACGGAGGCTCATACATGTCGAAGACAGGATTGCGAGCAGTCGTGCTCGTAGCAGTGATCGCGCTTCTCGGGGTCGCGTCCTACGCGGTCGCGGGCGGCAGCAAACACAAGCTGAAAGAGGTGACGCTGGAGGGGTATCAGGAGAACCCCGACGTCTCGACGAGTGCGATCGGTTCGTTCGAGGCGATCGTTGCCCCTGACGACCAGTCACTCACGTACACGGTGGACTACTCGGGGCTCGAGGGCACCGTCACCCAGTCCCACATCCACTTCGGCAAGCTTGCGGTCAACGGCGGGATCTCGATCTGGCTCTGCGGCACCGCCGCGCTCCCCGGGCCGGCAGGAACGCCGGTCTGTCCGGCCTCCGGATCCGTCACCCGCACGGTCACCGCAGCCGAAGTGGTCGGGCCGGCGGCACAGGGCATCGACACGCTTCAGTTCGCCGAGATCATCGCGGCGATCAGGGCCGGGCGTGCCTACGCCAACGTCCACTCGTCTAGGTTCCCCGGCGGCGAGATCCGGGCGCAGATCAACGACCGCGAAGGCGAGAAAGACGACTGAGAGCGACGGGTGAGGGTCGGGGACTCCCCCGGCCCTCATGCTTTCTCGGGCGCCGGACTGCGGCCTCCGGTGCCCTGCGTACGATCGCCCGGTGAGTTCGCACGCGGCAGCCCCCGGCCCAGACAACGTCGTCCACTGCAGTGCCGAGCGCCGGCTGCACCTCGAGCGAGACAGGGTGCGCGAGATGATCGCCGCCGGAGAGTTCCTCTGGCTCGATCTCCATGACCCGGAGGCGAGCGACCTCGAGATCCTTCGTGAGGAGTTCAACTTCCATCCGCTCTCGTTGGAGGATTCGTGGCGCTTCGGTCAGCGTCCCAAGATTGACGAGTACGACGGCTACGTCTTCCTCGTTGTCTTCGGTGCCTCGAGCGGTGATGACAGCGACGGTCTCGTCGAGGTGCACTGCTTCTACTCGGAC
>JAYTJO010000161.1:0-5625 GCA_043730975.1 Thermoleophilia bacterium
ACAACGGCAGCGCAGCGGTGACCCGAACGACTTCCATCTCGGCGGTAGCGACGCTTCGGGGATTGTCTACGCCGTCGGCGAGGGTGTCGAGCGGGTCGCGGTCGGCGACGAGGTGATCGTGCATCCGGGCTGGTGGAAGGACGACGACCCGTGGATCGTCTCGGGCAAGGACTCGATGATCGCTCCCTCGGCCCGCATCTGGGGCTACGACCACGATCGCAACTACGGCTCGTTCGGCCAGTTCGCCGTCGCGCAGGAGCATCAGGTGCTCCCGAAGGCTGACCGCCTCACCTGGGAGGCAGCCGCGGCACCGACGCTCGTCGGCACGACCGCCCAGCGGATGCTCTTCGGGTGGGCCGGCAACACCGTGCAGAAGGACGACATCGTCCTTGTCTGGGGTGGCTCGGGTGGTCTCGGCAGCCAGGCGATTCAGCTCGTCAAGCAGGCCGGCGGGATCGCGGTAGCTGTCGTCTCGAGCGCAGACAAGGGGGAGTACTGCGTGGGGCTCGGCGCCGAGGGCTACATCGACCGCACCGAGTTCAATCACTGGGGGATCCCGCCCCACTGGACCGACGGGTCTGGTCAGAAGGAATGGACGGGCGCGGCGCGCGCCTTCGGCGGCAAGCTCTGGGAGATCGTCGGCAAGGGCAAGAATCCGGCGATCGTCTTCGAACACCCGGGCGAAGACACGATCCCGACGTCGATCTTCGTCTGCGAGCCGGGCGGGATGGTCGTCGTCTGCGCAGGCACGACCGGGTACTCCGCAATGGTGGACCTGCGCTACCACTGGGTGCGGCAGAAGCGGCTTCAGGGCTCGCACGGCACGAACGACGAGCAGGCGATCGCCTACAACGACCTCGTTCGTACCGGCGCGATCGACCCGTGCCTCGGCCAGGTGAGCCCCTTCGAAGAGCTCGGCGAGGTGCACGCGCAGATGGCCGAGGGGAAACTCTCGTTCGGGAACGCGGCGATCCTCATCGGCGCGCCAACGGCCGGGCTCGGGATCAAGAGCGCGTGACGACCGGAAGGCTCATCAAGGCGGCAGTGCTGCGCGAGCCCGGCCAGCCGCTCACGGTCGAGGAGCTCGTTCTCGCCGCCCCAGGCCCGGGGGAGGTCGAGGTGCGGATCGCCGCGAGCGGGATCTGCCACAGCGACGTCTTCTACTTCAACGGTGCGTGGGAAGGAGCCCGCCCAGCGGTCTACGGCCATGAGGGAGCAGGCGTCGTCGTCGCCGTCGGCCCAGGCGTGGCCGGCGTGACGCCGGGGCAAAGGGCGCTCGTGACGCTCGTTCGGTCGTGCGGGACCTGCTTTTTCTGCGACCACGAGCAGCCGGCGCTGTGCGACACGAGCTTTCCCCTCGATGCACCGGGGCCGCTGAGCACGAAGGGCGGCGAACCGGTCCTGCACGGGTTCCGCACGGCAGCGTTCGCCGAGCGGGTCGTCGTCCACGAATCCCAGGTCGTGCCGATCCCGAACGAGCTGCCGTACGACTCTGCCTCGCTCCTCGCCTGTGGCGTGCTGACCGGCTTCGGTGCCGTGACGAAAACAGCCGGCGTCGAGGCCGGCGCACACGTCGTCGTGATCGGGGCGGGAGGCGTCGGGCTGAACAGCATCCAGGCGTCGGCCATCGCGGGAGCCGCATCGACCGTCGCGGTCGATCTCGACGCATCGAAGCTCGAGGTGGCGCTCGCGTTCGGTGCAACGCAGGCGTTCAGTCCGAACAACGGCGACGTCAGGGATGCAGTCCTTGCACTCACCGACGGCCGCGGCGCCGACTACGTCTTCGTGACAGTCGGCTCGGTGAGTGCGATGGAGAGTGGCATGGAGCTCCTCCGCAGAGGCGGGGAGCTCGTCGTTGTCGGAATGACGCCGACCGGTTCGATTGCGTCGTACGACCCGACAACGCTTGCGCACGACAGCCGCAGTATCCTTGGCAGCAAGATGGGCTCGAGCGTCCCGGCGATCGACGTTCCCGCGTTCGCGGCGCTCTACACGGAGGGCCGTCTCAAGCTCGACGAGTTGATCAGCGGCCGCTATCCGCTGGAGCAGATCAACGAAGCCGTCGCGTCGACTGCCAGCGGGAGCGCCCTGCGCAACGTGATCGTCTTCGACATCGACGAGTGAAGATCACCGGGATCGACACGTTTGCGAACGAGTGGGTCGCCCTCGTCCGCGTGCGCACCGACGAAGGTGCGGAGGGCTGGGGTCAGGTCGCCCCGTACTACGCTGATATCACCGCCCAGGTCGTGCACCGGCAGATCGCGCCGCATGCACTCGGCGCATCGGCGCTCGACATCGATCCGCTCGTCGACCGGATCCCCGAGCTCGAGCACAAGTACCCCGGCTCATATCTCTACCGCGCGCTGGCCGGCCTCGATACGGCGCTCTGGGATCTCCGAGGCAAGCTCGAGGGAAAGAGCGTCTGCGAGCTGCTCGGCGGTACCCCGAGGCCGTTCCCCGTCTACGCCTCGAGCATGCGACGCGACATCAGGCCCGAGGAAGAAGCCGATCGGCTCGCCCGCCTACAACAGGAGGAAGGGCACACGGCGTTCAAGTTCCGGGTCGGCAAGGAGTGCGGTCACGACGAGGACGAATGGCCCGGTCGAACCGAGGCCGTCGTTGCCGCGGTGCGGAAGGCGCTCGGGGACGACGCGAAGCTCCTCGTCGACGCGAACAGCTGTTACACCCCGGCGCGAGCGATCGAGGTGGGCCGGATGCTCGAGAGCTACGGCGTCTGTCACTTCGAGGAGCCGTGCCCGTACTGGGAGCTCGAGTGGACAGCCGAGGTCGCGGCGGCCCTCGACGTCGATGTGACCGGCGGCGAACAGGACTGCATGATGGGGCAGTGGCGGCGGATGATCGAGCTCCACGCGGTCGACGTCGTGCAGCCCGACGTGTGTTACCTCGGTGGCATCAACCGCACGCTCGAGGTCGCGCGCATGGCTGCGGCCGCGGGCCTCCCCTGCACGCCCCACTCCGCGAACCTCTCGCTCGTCACCGTCTTCACGCTCCACCTGATGGGCGCGATCGAGAACGCCGGCCCGTACGTCGAGCTATCGATCGAGCCGACGAGCTACTACCCGTGGCAGGTCGGCATCTACGAGCCGGCTCTCGTCGTGCAGGACGGAAAGGTTGAGATTCCCGACGGTCCGGGCTGGGGTGTCGCGATCAACCCGTCCTGGCTCGCCTCCGCGGAGCACCAGGTCAGCGAGCTCGCCTGACTTCATGACTCTATGATCCACACATGTCCGAGGCTGCCGTCGAGCGCGCACGCGCATTCACCCGCGAGGTCGTGCAGCCGTCGATCGATGCCTGGGAGGCGAGCGCGATCTATCCTCGCGACGCCGTCAGGGACTCCGGCCTCACCGGCCTCTTCGTGGCACCGGCGGACGGCGGCCTCGGCCTCTCCTTCCCCCAGGCGGTGGCGGTGTTCGAGGAGCTCGGCCGCGGCGATGCGGCGCTCGCATTCTCGATCTCGATGCACAACGCCGTCACGACTGCGATCGCAGGCGTCGGTGACGACGCGCTGCGCGAGCGCTGGGTGAAGCCGCTCGTCTCGGGCCAGGAGCTCGGCGGGTTCTATCTGACCGAGCCGCACGCCGGCTCCGACGCGACGGCGATCACGACGAGAGGGACGAAAGACGGAGACGCCTGGACCGTAAGCGGCGCGAAGGCCTGGGTGACGCTCGGCGGCGTCGCGAGCGCGCTCCTGGTCGTAGCGAAGACCGAGGAGGAGCCCGGCCACCGTGACGTCGCGCTCTTCGTGATCGACGCCGGCGACCCGGGCGTGCGCTTCAGCGAGCCGTATCGCAAGGCAGCCTCCGACTTCCTCCCCATTACGAACCTCGAGCTCGACAATGCCGCCGCCCATCTCCTCGTCCCACCGGGCCAGGGCATGGCCGCGGCACTCGGCGCGATCGACGTCGCTCGCTTCGACATCGCCGCGATCTCGAACGGCCTCCATGCCGAGGCGCTCGACGTCGCCGTCCGCTACACGAGCGAGCGCTCCGTGTTCGGAAAGCCGGTGAACGCTCATCAGGGAATCGCCTGGGCGCTGGCCGACGTCGCCACCGATCTCGAGGCGGCACGAGGGCTGACCCGGAGGGCCGCGGAGCTTCTCGGCAAGGAGGGCGGCCCGGTCGCGGTCGCCCACGCGAAGCGCTTCGGGCCGGACGCCGCACTTCGCGCCGCGATCCAGTGCAGCGAGACGCTCGGCGCGTACGGGTGGCTCCACGACTATCCGCTCGCACGATTCATCGCGCTCGCGAAGATGCTCCAGGTCGTCGACGGCTCCGCCGAGATCCAGCGCATCGTGATCGGGCGCGACCTGATGCGCCGACCCTCCAACTGACGCGCGGGACAACGGTGACACAGTCGCGCAACTACGCCGATTCCCATCGGGTCATGAGGATCAGCGCGAAGCGGTTCGAGGCGTCGCCGTACATCGACCGCTACGCGACCCCCGATGCCGTCTTCGGCGTCTACTCGGGCCGGTTCTACCCGCTCTCGCTCGGCCAGGATCCGGTCGCGGACTACTGGCATCTCCGCCGCAAGGCGGTGCTCTACGACGTTCCCGAGCACCCGCTCGAGATCGAGGGGCCGGATGCCGAGCGGCTGCTCGACCTCGTGCTCACGCGTGACGTGACGAAGCTCGCACCCGGCAAGGCCCGCTACGCGCTCGCGTGTGACGACCGCGGGGGGATCCTGATGGACGGCATCCTCATCCGCTGGAGCGCCGATCGCTTCTGGTACGTCCTTGCGAACGGTGAGTTCGTCGCCTGGCTCGAGGCGCATGCGCGCGGCCTCGATGTCGTGATCTCGGACCCGCAGTCCTGGGTGATGCAGATCCAGGGGCCGACGTCGCTGGATGTTCTTGCCGCCGCGTGCACCGAGCCCCCCGACCCCTTCCCCTACTTCGCCGTCGCCGAGGTGGAGATGAGAGGACAGAATGTGCTCGTCTCGCGGACGGGCTGGTCGGGTGAGTTGGGATTCGAGATCTACACGCGCGCCGAGACGGATGCGCTCGCCCTCTGGGACCACGTGGTCGAGACCGGCTCGGCCCACGGACTCGAGGTGCAGAGCCTCGAGTCGCTCGGGATCCGACGGATCGAGGCGGGGATCCTGGACAACGGCACGGACATCGACCCGACGCTGACCCCGTTTGGAGCGGGCCTCGGTGCGTTCGTCGACCTCGACAAGCCGGACTTCATGGGCAAGGAGGCGCTCCTCGCCGCCGATCCACGGCCGAGGCTCTTCGGAGTGAGCGGCCCGGCGACGCCTATCGCGAACGACCGCCTCTTCCTCGGCGACGACGACGTCGGCCGCGTGACGACCGGGGCCTGGTCACCGTTCCTCGAGTGTGGGATCGGCTACGTCTGCATGCATGCATCGGGCTCCTGGCTCGGTGCGGAGCTGCGGCGGCGCGAGGACGGTGTCGTGTTCACGGTGGTCGAGCTGCCGTTCCACGACCGCGAGAAGGCGATCCCCCGCGGTCTCGCCGGTTGACCGACGGATCCTCCCGGTGGACGAATCACGTACGCTCGGGCACTCTCTGATTGGATAGAGGCACACACCCGCATGAAGGAGATCTGACGGTGGCAACGGTCGAGGAACCACGGACGTTCA
>JAYTJO010000162.1:0-4755 GCA_043730975.1 Thermoleophilia bacterium
CGGTGGCTTACGCTTCCTCGTCGGTGACGGACGGAGACTCGACGGTGGAGTCGGCTCCTTTAGCCTCGGTCGTTGCGTCCGGCAGCGCCTCCCCTTCAGGCTCATCCGGGGAGCCGGTGACAGCGGCTCCAGAGGGCCTGGTCTCGGCGTCAGGCGTGGCTGCTTTCGACTCCGGAGTCCCAGTCGTTTGCGATGCCTCCCCGGTCAATGGTCCCAGATCTCGTGCCGTCCGGGCCCCTGTTTCGACCGACTTAGCGCCGAAGTAGAAGCCCGCGACCGCCACGACGAGCGTGCTCAAGGTCGTGAGGAGTTGCTTCGCAAAGTCGTCAGCGAGTCTGTTCTCGAACGCGCGTACCACGGTGTAGGTCGTGACACCCGGGTTGGCCTTGTCCGGGGTAGCGATAATACCGCGGATCTGATCGGACGGGATCGCCGCGAGTTGCGCCTCGGAAATCCCGATCGACGTGACAGTTGTCGTCTGCGAAGAAGCGTGAAGATAGAGCGAAGTCACGGCGAAGATCAGGATGATCATCATCGCAATCACCGCCTGCATCGTTCCTTCGGGGAGACCGAACGACGATAGAGGATTGCTCAGCCCGAAGATCGCGAATGTGCCGACGAGGACACCGAGCGCGACGACGAGCGCGATGAGTCCGGCGATGAGGACGAGCGGGAGCGCGATCGCGGGCTGGGCGTTGTGAACGTCGAGTCTGTTCGCGGCGACGACGACAGTGGCCACCGTGGCAACGCTGATCGCGCCAGCGACCGCAAGAAGGATCACAAGATCGATAATCCTCCGGCGAGTGTTAGCGCTTCTCCCACTTACCCGACTTGTACCGGTGGTGGTCACTGATTCCCCAGTTCGTGAAGACGGCGAACCGATTGTACGCCTCGGAGAGGCCCGATCACAAGGACTCGCCGAACATTGGGTATCCCAAGGCAAGTCTGACGCTGGAAACTCGAGTCGTGCAGGAAGCTGGAACGCTTCATGCCTTTGCTTGCGCTCACCGCCGCGGTGACGAACCGCTCAATCACCGGGCGCGGGTCGGCCCGAGCCGGGGTCGGCGAGACCCGTTGCACAGACAGGCGTATCGGTCGCCCTGCTGATCGTGCGCTGAGCGTACGGTGAGCGTACCGGCCTGTCTCCGCAGGCTGCAGTTCGTTGCAGTCTGTTGCAGCATCGAAAGCGGCCATTTGCAGGCTAATTCAGTCTTCAACAGTTCGTTGCAGCCTACGAGTGTGGACTTCTAATCCGCGGGTCGGAGGTTCGAATCCTCCCGGGCGCATCGCAAATACCCTGCACAAACGGCCTTTTATGTTGTCATTTCTGAATCGATGTACGTACGTATGTGCGTACGCTCACTCATTCACCTCGCAGTACCTCGCAGCCTCTTTCAGTTCGTTGCAGCCTCTTCAAGGGGATTCACCATCCCGTCGGGTGTCCGACCCTGAGTGATCCTCAAAAACCAAGCTGAACCGCGGACCGTCTATCGAGTGAGATCTCGTACGGTCACGCGCGGCTAGAGACGCGCTCGATGATCGCCGCTAGGCGGTCTCGTACGATTGTGGCTCGGGCTGGGGCGACGTCTCCGTAGCCGGCGACGGCGCTTTGGACGACGTATTCGAAGTACGGCTCGTCGGTCAGTCCGGCGAGTTCCACGGCGACGTAGGCGCGGAGTTCGTCGCCTTGAAGGGCGAGTTCGTCGGCGAGTTCGGGGCGACCGTTGATGAGGACGATAATGTCGTGCACGTCGAGGCTTCGGAGAATGTCGCCGCGACCCCTGCCACGCCAGGCAGCGAGCTTGGTCGCGATCACGAGTGGTGGCGCAACGGCGCGGATGCGCGCGCCCGAAGCGAGTGTTCGCTCGATTGCCGTTTCGATCCCGAGCGGGTACCAGAGGTTCGAGAATCCGAGCACCGCCTCGGCCGTCGGCATGACATCGATGGCCAGTCGTGACTGTCGGTGCCGCCAGCGACAAATGACGGGCTCGCCCATTGCTTCCTCGAGGCCGCGGTCGCGCAGCCGCTCGGCGAGTGCCTGGTATTGGCTGTAGGTGGTGACGTCGCAGATGACGTCGACGTCGTCGGTTGCTCGAACGGGCGGCGCTGCCTCCTCCGTTATCCAGAGGTGCACAGTTGCGCCGCCGACGAAGACGACTTCGTCGAGGAGCGGGCCGAGGATCTCAGCGGCCAGCTCGAGCATTGCCTCGCTCATCTCGGAGGCGTCATCCGTGAACGGGTAGCGCGCGCATCGTCTGGGTCAGCATGTTTGCGGCGACCGAGCGGACGCGGATGTCGCCGGCGCGGAGGCTGTCGACGATCGCCAGCAGCTCTCCGAGTTGCGGTAGTTCCTCTGCGGCCTTCACCGCTGCCTTGTGGAGAGGCGGCAGCGCTTGACCGCGCACACGCCCCTCTGCAGCCGGCCAGACAGGAGGTAGATCGCCGGTCTCGCGAATGACTCGCGAGACCGGGGGCGCCGCCCAGGCAGCCGGAACGCCGGACACAACGCCTCCGAGCTTGACGGGAGCGAGGAACCGCAGACCGTGGAGGAGGAACTCCTCCATATTCGAACGGTGCACTCTACGGCTTTCGCTCGAATAGAGCTCAGCCTCCTCGGCACGCTGGAGCGCCCGCTGGACGAGCGGATGCGGCAGACCGAGCTTGCGGGCGAGCTCACGATATGTCCAAGCGTCGTCGTCGGCAGCGAGTAAGCCACAGAGAACGTAGATGTCCGAAGGCTGCAGCATCACTTGATTGTATCATGTATCGATACATAATACAAGAACCTTCGGACGGCGCACTCGAGGAAGGCAACTCGAGCCACGAATTACTCACCCCCCAAGGCTCCAGCTGAGCGTACGGTGAGCGTACCGGCCTGTCTCCGCAAGGTGCAGTTCGCCGCAACCTGTTGCCGAGCTGAGAGCGCTCACTTGCAGGCCCTTTCAGTCGGCTGCAGCTCATTGCGACCTATCCGGCTGGACTTCTAATCCGAAGGCCGGAGGTTCGAATCCTCCCGGGCGCATCAAACTGCCTGCAAATGGCCATAACCTCGTGCGCCGATCGTGGGTCTTACGACCGGGAGGGCACGACCAGGGACGATGCCTTATACGAAACTGTGCGGTTTTGTTACCCGAACCGAGCTCTCGTTGTGCCCGTTTCTGCTTTCTACTTCGGTCGCTTTGCGGGGCGACCGCGACGGAACGGGCCGTGCTCCGCACCCCGTGCCTCGATGGCAGTACATGTGTCAAGTTCATCATGAGACGCGCCACAAATTCAGGAGCGCGTGAATACGAGTTCCCCGCGGCGATCTCGTCTGCCACCCCCGATGAGGGGCCGCGTCCTCGACCCTCCCGCGTGCGCAAACGCTTCCAATCGACCGCCCGACGGGTAGGCCTTCGGCCGAGCAGATCAGTTCCGTCGATACTTGTCTTGCGTCACGCGGGTCAGAGCGTCATGGCAACCGAGAATCGTCGGCGATCCGGGATCGATCTGCTTCGACCGACGCGAACCACTCCTCGAGCGACGCGCTCATCTCCCGAACGCGTTCGGGCTCGGCCGCAGCACGGTCGTTCTGCTCGAAGGGATCCGTGACGAGATCGAAGAGGAGTGCGTCGGGCAGCTCACCGAGATCGAACTCCGGCAAGCGCGAATCGTCGACCTCGGTGATCCGCCCCGGCTGCCGGTAGTTCAGCGCGCGATCGATCGCGCGGTCGCCCTCGGTAACCTGCATCACCGCTGGAATCGGAGGCCGTACGAGCTTCCAGTTGCCGTCCCGTATCGCAGCGTTCCCCTCGACACGAGGGACATACCGGTTGCACTGCCAGAACCGTTGCTCGATGACGTCGCTCGTCTCCCCCGCGAGCACCCCGCCCACGTCGGTCCCGTCAAGCGCCAGGGCCACGGGCACATCGATGCCAGCGGCCGCCGCGAATGTCGGTAGCCAGTCGGTGAAGTGCACCATCGCGCTCTCGATCCGTCCGGGCTCGATCCGTCCGGGCCAGCGGACGATCGCCGGCACGCGGATCCCGCCCTCGAAGACGTAGTGCTTCGCACCGCGCAAGCCGTAGTTGAAGCGATCGAGGCTGATGCCGAGCACCTCGCCGAGATAGGGGCCGTTGTCGCTCGTGAAGAGGACGATGGTGTTCTCGGCGAGCCCGAGCTCGCGCAGGGTCGCGTCGATCCGTCCGATCCCCGCATCCATCACCTCGATCATCGCGTAGGTCAAAGCGGCGCCGAGCGTCTCCCCCGCATCGGTGTACCACTCGACGATCTCCTGCGGAGCCTGCATCGGGAAGTGCGGTGCGTTGTAGGCGACGACGAGGAAGAACGGCTCGGCCGCATGCCGCCGGACGAACGCTTCTGCGTGCTCGGTGAACACGTCGGTCAGGTAGCGACCATCGCCCTCTACCTCGGTGCCGTTGAAATCGAGCGCATAGTCGTAGTAGTCGGAGGCGCCGCCGCAGAAGCCCGCGAACTCCTCGAAGCCGCGGGCGTTCGGATGGTAGCGCACGTCAAGGGCGCCGTTGTGCCACTTCCCGACGAGCCCTGTCCGGTATCCCGCCGATCGGAAGAGGTCGGCGATCGTGGTCTCGGACAGGGCTATCCGGTCGAGCCCCCGACCCTGCAGCGTGTCGATCGCGCCCGTCCGGTGCGGGTAGCGGCCGGTGAGCATCGCGGCGCGGGCCGGCGCGCAGACCGGCGAGGCCGAGTAGTGCTGCGTCAGGCACACGCCCTCGGCGGCGATCGCATTGAGAT
>JAYTJO010000163.1:0-3094 GCA_043730975.1 Thermoleophilia bacterium
CTGGGTCGAACGCGGCCCAGCGCTCGACCGTGAGCTGCGCGAGTGTTGCTGCATGGCCGCCGTCGATCACGGCCCCGACGATTGCCTCGATCGAGGCCGAGGTGGGCGGACGATCAGCGAGGGCCCACACGGCCTGCTCCCGCAGCAATGGGTCGTCGCCCCGCGCGAAGGCGTACAGCGCCGTGTCGAATTCTGCGCCCGTGAATCGAGCGAGAGGTCGGATCGCCAGAGCGCGAGCGAGACGGTCGCCCAAAACGACGAGTGTCTGCAGAAATCCGACGTCACTGGCGCCCTGGGGGTCGCTGAGCAGTGTAGAATACGCCTGGAGCGCCGCCAGGGGAGTCCCGTTGGCGAGAGCGTCATGAGCGGCGCGCCTGGGCATCTCGACTGGCCCGCTCAGGACCGGGGGTTTCCCCGGCCGAGAGCGGAGCGGACGGCAAAGCGCGCCTCGAGTTGAACGCGTGGGAGGCGGAGGAGGCGGCTGAGGATGCCGGTCGTGGCCTCGTGTCCGGCGAGCAGGAGCTGCCGGTCTCCACTTCGTACCTGGAGGGTGAAGCCGGTCTCAGACAGCGCCGCTGCGAGCCTTCGAAGTGAACGGAGCTCGACGACGCCGGTCAGGACGGAGGGCTCGTCGACGTCGAGGACGAGGTGTTGCCCGTCCGCGATGAGTCGGCCGCGACTGCCACCGAACTCGATCTCCACCTTCCCGACGACGTCCAGCACGACGGTGCTATTTGCCTGTCTCGGAGGTGCGGATCCGGATCGTGCCGTTCAGCTGCCACTTCGCCCGGGGCGAGTTGTCTGCCGCATGTCGTGGCACGAGGATCTCGAGTTTGTCGAGGTCGTACTCGATCGTCGCACCGCGGCCGGTGAGGAACCCGTACAGGCCCTCGGCGAACTCGGGCCAGGTGGCCGTCTCTTGCGGGGTCTCTACTGCGCTCATGATGACTCCTTGATAGTTGGACATAACATGGACAATAAAGAGAACGCCCGACTCCACCCGGGTATTCCCGGCAGAACGGAGGGGCGTCGCCTCGCCCGTTCTTGCAGGATCGTTTTCCGAGCGAACGTTCGTCACCGAGGGTGGGCAGATCATCCTTGCCGGGGACGCCTTCGGCGGCCCGAGGATCGAAGGCGCCTTCCTCTCGGGAATGGCGGCGGCCGATCAGATCAATCGCGGAGCCTGAAGCTCGCCCCGAAAAACGAGCAGCCTCTAAGCGTCGATTGCCTGCGCGAGAACAATGAGGATCAACACGGAGCGCAGCGACCAGAGGGACGTTCGGAGCCAGTTCGTCGTAATCAATTTCGACGCGACCTGGCTGTCGTACCCGGCGCTCAGGCGGCGGTGCGCCGGCACCTGAAGGAGCGCTGTCGACAGCCAGATCGGAAGCAAGAGGATCGCTCCGACCACGAGCAGGCTCCTTTCAACGCCAACGGGCGTGAAGTGGAGCAGCAGCACGGCGGTCACTGCTTCGACGGTCATTGCGATCCCAACCACCGGCGCTATTCGTCGCTGGTGTCCCTGCGCGTATTCGCGGAAGTCACCCACCCCGACGCGTGCGAAGAGCGGGTAGTGAACTGTCTGCACGATCCAGATCACACCCGTCATGAAGAGCGTTGCAGCGGTCTGCCCGAGCAGCAGGGCGACGCTCATCCTTTCCGCCTTGCAGTTCGTCGCAATTCGGTTGGCACGCAGGGATTGTGATGGATGAACGGACGGCGGAGCGCCGCTCAGGCGGCGGCCGAGGCGGCGGCGATTCGTCGTAGCATGCCGCCGAAGACGTAGTCGTGGATCGGCCAGAGCGTGTACCAGTAGCCAAGGCCGACGATCCCGGCCGGGTCGAAGAGCGCCGTCTGTCGGATCGTCGAACCGCCCTTGTCGTCGGGCTCGACCTCGAACTGGAGCCAGGCGCGGCCGGGCACCTTCATTTCCGCTGCGAGTCGGAGCAGCCTGTCCTGCTCGAATCCCTCGACGCGCCAGAAGTCGATCGTGTCCCCGATCTGGATGCGCACCGGGTCGCGGCGTCCGCGTCGTAGCCCCGGCCCACCGACAAGGACGTCGAGCGCGCCCCGCAGCTGCCACAGCTCGTTGCCGACGTACCAGCCGGTGTCACCCCCGATCCGCTGGATCGGCGCGAACGCTGCGGCGGGCGGACGCGGCACGGCCGCCTCGCGCGAGTCGACGAGCCGTGAGCCGTAGCGGGCGCCGCCGTAGCCCGGGCTCGGCGCGAGCACCTCGTCCGACCAGCGGGTCTCCGCGATCTCGTTGTCCTCGTTTGCGAGCGCGCGAGCGACCGCTTCGGCCGAGCTTCGCGGTCGCACGGGGAACACCTCGAGGGCCCGATGGTCGTTGACGACGGTTTCGTTGCGGAGGCTGTCAACGAGTTCACGCCCGATGCCGGCGTAGATCGGGGTGACGAGATGGAGCCAGAGGCTCGAGAGCCGGGGCGTCAGCACGGGCACGGGAATCATGTGCCGGCGAAGGCCACGGCGGTCGGCGTACTCGTGCATCAGGTCGAGGTACGAGCACACGTCGGCGCCGCCGATCTCGAACACCTCGCCCCCGTCCGGCTCATGGTCGAGCGCAGCGAGGAGGTAGGCGAGCACGTCCTCGATCGCGATCGGCTGCGTGCGCGTGCCCACCCAGCGTGGTGTGACCATCACCGGCAGCCGCTCGACGAGCGCTCGGAGCATCTCGAACGACGCGCTCCCCGAGCCGATCACGATCGAGGCGCGAAACTCGATCGTCGGCACCCCCGAGGTGCGCAGGATGTGACCAACCTCGTGCCTCGAGGCGAGGTGCTCCGAGAGGTCGCCCTCGCCGAGGCCTCCGAGGTAGACGATCCTGCGCACGCCTACGGAGAGTGCGGCACGCCCGAACGCCGCGGCCCCCTTGCGATCGGCCTCCACGAACGAGCCGCCCGACCCCATCGAATGAACGAGGTAGTAGGCCGTCTCGACGCCCTCGAGCGCCGGACGAAGCGTCCTCGGGCGTAACACGTCGCCGTGCACGACCTCGGTGCCAGGTCCGACGCGCGCCGAGAGGGACTCCGGCCGGCGCGAGAGACAGCGCACGCGCTCCCCCCGGGTCTCG
>JAYTJO010000164.1:0-7784 GCA_043730975.1 Thermoleophilia bacterium
ATCGGGGCGTGGTACGCGGACAACGGAGCCGTCAACACGCGGGAGCTGCAGCGGCGCTGGCGGCCTACACACTGCTGTCGATCGCTCTCTTCGGTCGAGGGGTCATTGGTGCGCCAGGTGACCGCGTCGTCGGTGACGGCGGCGCCGACAAGTCGATCTTCATGTGGGCGTTCGAATGGTGGCCATATGCGATCGCGAAGCTCGAAGACCCACTTGATGCGAACGTCGTCTGGATGCCCCACAACATTGATCTCGCCTGGGTGGCCGACGTGCCGCTTGCCAGCGTTGCAGCGTGGCCCCTGACATACCTGGCAGGGCCGGTTGTCACGTACAACGTGCTTGCGCTCGCGGCGCCAGCGGTCTCGGCATGGACGGCGTTTCTCCTCTGCAGGCGCGTGACTGCCGGGATGCTCCCCTCTCTCTTCGGCGGCTTCACGTTCGGGTTCTCGTCGTACCAGATCGGACAGACCGTCGGTCACCTCCATCTCACGCTCGTGTTCCTGATCCCGCTCTGCGCGTTGGTCGTTCTCGATCGGTACGAAGAGCGCGTGTCGCGGCGGCGCGCAATCTGCCTGCTCGCTGCGGCACTTCTGGCGCAGCTACTCCTCTCGACGGAGCTCTTTGCCCTGCTCCTACTCTCGGGCGCGACATACGCGATCGTCGTACTCTGGCGCTTCCAATCCACCCAGAGAGTTCGCGCCCGCGCGGTGATGGTGGAGGTCGCGATCGCTGTCGTCGCGGCACTCACGATCGCGAGTCCCTATCTGCTTCACGCGTTCGCGTCGCGTGAGGCGCAGCCCGTGCGCTCTCCGACCGCAGAGTCGGCAGATATTCTGAACCTGGTCGTTCCGACGAGACGAACGATGCTGCGACCGCCCGGAAGCGAGTCGGTCACACAGCGATTCACGGCGACCGGTGCCGAGCGCGGCGCCTATCTCGGTATCCCACTCATCGCGATTCTCGCGCTCTTCGCCTCCCAGCGCCCTCTCAGTCGAGTCCGTCAATCGCTGTTGTTCGGGGCTGCAGCTCTTGCTCTGGCGTCTCTCGGCCCGCGCGTTCATGTGGCTGGCCATGTCGTAGGCGTCGGGCCGTGGTGGCCACTTGCGAAGCTCCCCATCAGCGACGGTGCGCTACCGGTGCGTATGAGCGTCTTTGTGTCGCTGCTCGTGTCCCTCTGCTGTGCTCTGTGGCTCGCAGATCGCGGAGACCATCCGCTGGCGCGGTGGCTGCTCGCCGGCATCGCAGTTGTCGCGCTTCTTCCAACGTTCTCAGGCCGACTCTGGGTCGCTGAGGTTCCGCGCTCGTCCTACTTCAGCAACGCTCGGTATACGCACCACATCGCGCCTGGGGAAACGGCGCTCGTGCTTCCGTATGGCCCTGGCGGCTGGAGCCTTCTCTGGCAGGCGGAGGCCGGGTTCCGGATGCGGCTCGTCGGCGGCCATTTTGGACGGTGGACGACGCCGGCAGAGGCAGATTGGAATGACGTCTACCGTTCGCTCGGGCCACGCACGCTACCCGGCGGCCCGTCGCGGTTGCGCGAGTTCCTCGCGGCTCACGACGTAGCCGTCGTCGTCGTGGGGCCTGGAACACCTGCCACTGCGGCGCGCCTCGTGCGAAACACCTTCGTGGGCGAGCCGGCCATCCGCTCCGGCGATGCGCTCGTGTACCGGACGAGGCCACTGAGCGGCGCCGCTCGCGAACGCTGAGATGGTGCCTACCCGTAGCGCCGGATCTCATCAGCCGTCAGCACCCGTCCGGTCGCACGGGCTCTCGCATCAGCGATTGCCAACAACTCGGGCGTCCGACCGCAGAGGCCGCACTCGGCTCGACGGATCGTGCCGTTTCGCTCTCTGGTGACGATGCCGGTCGGACCGAACTCCACAGCAGTGAGAGTCGTTATCGCCTCCGGGCCGCGGAGGTACTGGAAATGCTTGCCGTCTGCAACGCGCCAGAGGCCGGCGGTGAACGGTCCCGCGGTCGCGACCCAGCGACCGTCCGGGCTGAACCGCGCATCGGCGACCGATCCGAAGTGCCCGTCGAGAACGTGAACGAGCCGTCCCGAACGCACGTCCCACAGGCGCGCGTCGTGATCGCGACTCGCCGTCACGAGCATCGACCCGTCCGGCGAGAAGGCGACGGAGTTGACGACGTCACTGTGCCCGACGAGCCGTCGCCGACCGTCCGGTCCGACAAGCTCGACGTCGTCTCCGGCGGCCGTCGCGGTCGTTCGGCCGTCAGGGCTGCGTGCCGACAACGCCGGTCGTGACGGGCCTTGCCCGCTCACCCGGAGCAGATCGGCCTCGGTAGCCGGATCCCAGAATCGGGCTACACCATCGTTCCCTGCAGTGACGACCTCTCGTCCGTCAGGTCGATACGCAGCTCCACCGAGAGGCGCCGGGCTACCCGGGAGAAATGCGTACTGGTGTGCGTCCTCGACACCCCACGTCCGCGCCGTTCCATCCCTGCCGGCCGTAACGACGAATCGGCCATCTCGACTGAACGCCGCCGACTCGACATAGTTGATGCCGCCCTGCAGGAGCTGCAACGTGTCACCGGTGGCGGCGTCCCAGACACGCGCCGTCCCGTCGACGCTTGCGGTGACGAGTCGCTTGCCGTCCGGGCTCCATTCGACGTCCAGCACGCCACCTCTGTGACCGCGCAACACGCCGGACGATGTACCCCGAGCCGGCTTCCACAGCCGGACGAGCCCGCTCCTGTCGGAAACAGCGAGCAGGCCATCCCGACGGAACATCGCATCGGTCGGTGCTGCGCGCTGGTCGAGCGTTCGCTCGAGCTTCCCGCTCTCCACGTCGAACACCCGAATCAATCGATCGGTGCCGAGCACTGCGACAAGGCGCCCGTCCGGTGAGAGCACGGCCCGCCGGGCGGGCACCGGTTGCCGGAATCTGCGGATCGCGGCCCCTCCCGCGCTCGGCCAGAGCGTGACGGAGTGGCCGCTCGCCGTTAGTACCCGATTGCCCCGGACGAACGATGCGGCGGCAACGGGTGCGGCATGGCGGAGGACAGTCACGGGGCGACCAGTGCCTGCGTCCCAGATGCGCACCGTGCGGTCTCGCGAGGCAGTGAGAGCGCGACGGCCGTCCGGTGAAAACGCTGCGTCGTTGATCGCCGCATCGTGGGTGAGCTCCGCGACGAGCTCGTGCGAGCGTGCGTCGAGGAGACGGGCAACGCTGGCATCCGACGCGACGACAATCCGGTTTCCGCTCGGGGCATACCCGACGACGCGCACCGGCCCCCGGCTCGTGTCCACTGCACGCAGCCGATCTGCGAGAAGTGCTTCGCGCAGCACCTCTTCCGCCTGGAGCGTCGGCGACAGTCGGGCTGCTTCAGCTGCCAGAGCGACACTCAGGGAAGGATCCTGGGTCAGGAGGGACGTGGCGAACGCATCCATGGCACGGGCGCGGGCAACGGCGGCCTGCTCCTGAGCATCGCGGCGTTGAACCAGCGCGAACACTGTGACACCCGCCATCAGCCCGACGGCGACAAGAGCCGCAATCGCTATGCCGACTGCCCGGCGCCGATGAACCCTCTCCCAAGCGACTGCCCGATCGCGCTCGTACCTTTCGCGCCAGCCGAGCACCGCGCCGGCGAGCACGTCGTGGAAGATCTCGTATCGCCCGCGGTCGCCCGGCCTCAGAATCCGGCGCTCCGCGAGCGCGTCGAGCAGCGGCTGCAACTCGGCGTCGGAGACCAGGCCGACCTTGGCAAGATCGGAGGTCGCAAGCGCGATCTTGGTTCCTGACGGCGTCACGAGATGGGCGAAGATCCGAGCGGCGAGAGCTCGCTGAGCCGGTGTGAGAGCGTCCATCGCCATCTCCAGATGATCGGAGACGACGGCCTGGGCGCCGCCGAGCGACTCGAGCGACCGTGCGCGGAGCTCGCTCGAGCCCGAAGCGCGCTCCGCCTCCCAGACCCGCTCCATGACAAGTTGGAGGTACGGCGCCTCGATCCCCGCGCGGCTCTCCAGCTCGCTCATCCCGACTCCACCGACGCTCGAGGAAGCGATCTGTCCAACGGTCACCTGGTCGAGCACGTCCTCGACAAGCTGCGGTTCAATGGTTACCCGTGAGGCTCCGAGTTCGCCCAGTCGCTGGACAGGCCCTTCGATGGCCAAGCGCGCGGACGACCGATCGAGGCGGTCGAGACGGAGGTAGTTGCCGAGAATCCCAGGGATTCGCCCTTTGAACCGATCGAGCCTCGCCACGGCATCCTCACGGAGCGAGAGCAACACGTTGACCCGGAGCGGGCGCGCAACGACGTCCGCGAACGCACGGTCGAAGACACCCTCAGCCTGACCGTGGTAGGTGAAGTACTCCTCGGCCTGATCGAGGATCACGTAGATGTCTCGCTCGGACTGCGCTCGTTCGGCGACCTCCGCCAGAGCTCCCCCTTCGACCTTCGCTGCGGACGCGATCTCCCTCGCGAGTGCTTCGGCCGGGTTTTCGCCCCAGCTCGAGAAGACGACGACGAGTGGCTTCTCCGGCAATGCGCGCAACGCCCGGGCGACACCTGCGTGGAGGAGTGACGACTTGCCGACCCCGCTCGGGCCGTAGAGGACGGTCAGCCGCGAGGCGATCAGGTTCGCGACCACGATCTCGCAGTCCCGTTCGCGCCCGAAGAACAGGAGGGCATCGAGCTCGGAGTCGCCGAACGGCGACAACCCCTTGTACGGAGACGCCGCCCCGACGGCGCTCATGACGCCTCCACCCGCTCGACGCGCGCCGAGAGCACGCTGAGGAGGGCTTCGGTGGGGAGATCCAGCACCTCGACGTCGAAGTGGCGCCAGAATGCGAGCTCGAGGGCGCTCGGGCGCTCCTGCACCGCCCACGACGCATACGGCACGGCCCGATCGCCCCAGACGCGGTTGAGTACGAGGCGCAGGTTCCAGTCCGTCATCTCGTAGCCGAGGAAGAGGAAGTGGCTTCGTCGCAGCCGAGCGGTGAGCGTCACGGGTACCGCGCTCGCGAGATCCGAGCGGCCGAGGAGGTCGATATGGTCGTCCTCGGTGGCGACGAAGCTCTCCCATTCCCGCTCCGGGTGAGGGTCGACGGCGCCACGGAGCTTGAGGAGAACGGTGCGCGTTTCGAGCGAGAGTTCGGTGTAGGCGTTCGGCACCTCCACGGGCCGCGGCTGCTCCCCGGGCGGGCGATGCCAGAAACGCCCCTGGTTAGGCCCGCTCGCCACGTACGCAACAACGTCGAGCTCCTCCCCCGCCTCCTCGAACGCGCGCTCGAGCCCGAGATCGTAGTTCGTCGTCACGATCAGCTGGTGCGAAACGCCGCGCTCGCGCAGGAGCGGCGGCAGCGACGCGAGGAAACGGTGGACGGGCTCCGGCTCGATCGCGGCCTCGTAGCGCTCGTGCAACTCGTCCCAGAGGCGGCCGGCTCCGCGCATCGTGGCGACGTACTGGCAGACCCGCGCGAGGTCGAGAGGGCGGTCGCGGGGATAGTCGAACGCTGTTGCGAGTCGCTCCGCGAGCGCAGCAGACCCGGCGAGGCCGAGCACCGGCACGACCCGCCCCGAGAGGAGCGCCTTGACGATCTCACCGTCAACGTCGGCGAACGAGTCGTCGCGGCCGACCGACCCCGGACAGATCGTCGCGTCCTGACGCAGGATCCGCGCCTGGAGGTCATGCAAACGTCGGCCGGGCTCGATTCCCAGTTCGTCGACGAAGGTGCGACGGGCACCCTGGTACGCCTCGAGAGCCTCCGCCTGCCGTCCCGAGCAGTAGTACGCCCTCATCAGCAGCTCGCGCGGGCGTTCCCGCAGCGGCTGCTCGGCGACGAGTGACTCGAGCTCGGCCACGACGTCCGCCTGGCGTCCGAGCTCGAGATCCGCGTCGATCCGCTCCTCGCGAGCGACGAGACGCAGTTCCTCCAGTCGTCGAATCTCCGCCTGGGCGAAGTCGTCGAAACTGAGATCGGCAAGAGCCGGGCCGCGCCACAGATCAAGTGCCTCACGGAGGAGGGTGGCTCGCTCGTCCGGTTGTGCCGCCCGCGCAGCGACGATCAGGCGTTCGAAGCGAGTTGCGTCGACCTGCGCACTCTCGACCCGAAGCACGTACCCGGGCGAGCGGGTCTCGAGCACGTCCGCTCCAAGGAGCTTGCGTAGCGCCGACACCGCGTTCTGCAACGAGGTGGTCGCTGTCCGCGGCGCGTCGTCGCCCCAGACGTCGTCGACGAGCCGTTCCGTCGGCACGACCTGGCCGGCCCGAAGGAGGAGCGCTGCGAGCACTGCGCGCTGACGCATCCCGCCGAGCGGCAACGGGCCGTCGTCTCCGACCACCTCGAGCGGGCCGAGAAGCCTGAACTCGAGCACACCGGGTTTGTATCACTCGGCGCTAACGGCTGTCTAACTCGCCGCGCCCCGTGGGCGAACGGTTAGCCCGCGGTGACCAGCCGGTGACCAGCCGGTCGGACGCTTGCCTCCTCGAAGCGAGAGGAGGTGAGGGACATGCCGATCGGCGATGGTGGCGGGGGCGGCAGGTAACTCAACGTGGCCCCGGGGAATGCTCCCCCGGGGCCTCGCCGTCGACGAACTCCTGGCGCAAGGCAGCTGCTCTCCGCTCGAGCGCAACGCTCCCCTTGGCGGACGCAGCGGCAGAAGCGCGCTCGAGCACAGCGGACACATCGGAGCCGCCCGACCAGCATTCGACCTCGGCGAGATCGAGGAGTACACGAGATCGCAACTCGAGCGCGTCGGTGCCTTCGAGCGCGGCGAGCGCCTTCTGGATCAGTCGCCGCCCGGCACGCCCGTCACCCTGTGCTGCGAGAGCCTTCCCTTCAATCCGCATGCACGTCACATTGGCATGGAGATCGAACGATGGATTTCGCGCAGCGGCCTGCCTCGCTAGCAGGATCGCACGTCGGGTATCACGACCGGCAACGGCGATCTCGGCCCGGAGCGCGTCGTGTCTCGCGGCCCACGCTGGCTCTCCCCGTTGCCCGAGCTCGCCCGCCGCGGCCGCGAGGAGCGCATCCGCATGCTCGAGGTCGCCCGCAAGAAGCTCGAGCTCCGCTGCCACGCCACAACAGTCGGTGAGGAGCATCAGGCGTTGCCCTCGCTCCCCAAAGACCTCGGTCGCCTGCTCGAGCAGCTCCCTTGCACGATCCGCCTCCCCTCCAAGGCCCTCGATGAGCGCGCGAATGAGATCGACATTTGCCTGAGCGAGAGAGTGACCTTCCGCGCGACGGTGCAGCGCCTCGCATCGGTCTCGCGCATCGCTCACGGCCCAGTTCCCGTGGAGCGCAGATGCCGCGATCACGAGCAGCGGCTTGGACGGCGCGTACCCGGCGCGCACGAGATATTCGAGCGCATCCTCCGCGGCCTCTTCAGCCTCGGCGAACCGGCAGCCGACGCTGGCCAGAAATGCGCGCACGAGGAGCGCTCGGCCGGCCGCGCGATCGTCCCGTGCCCGCCTGAACACGGGAAGGGCTTGCCGAAGGATCGCCTCGGCCTCCATCTCAGCCGGTAGCTCCAAGGACATCGAAAGGACGATCGACTCCACGAGGATCCGAAGCTCAGGTCGCCGACGACGGAGATGCCGAGCCGCTTCCAGGGACTCCTCGAGGGCCGTGGCGGCCTGCCGATGCTCACCGAGGTCTCGCAGCGCAAGCGCTAGCTCGATGGACACGTCAATGCGTCGCGGGTCGTTCGGCTCGAGGATGGCGCAGGCCCGACCGAGCAGATTCGCGGCCCCGGGCGCGTCCCCACCCTGCCACTGCGCGAAACCCGCGGTAGCAAGGCGATGACCGGCCTCGGAC
>JAYTJO010000165.1:0-5880 GCA_043730975.1 Thermoleophilia bacterium
CGCCCCGATACGTCCCGTATCGGCAGGCTCCCTGCGTCCTCGCATCGCACTCGCCCATCACGCCCCGTCGACGAACCGTCATTCTGAAACGCGCTCTTAACCGGCAGTTCACCCGTGCCGGCAGTGACCTATCTACGCTCCAGAATCAACCATCGAGCGCCGAAACCATTGCGAAGGAGAAGCCGATGTCTACACCAGAGATTCCGCCTGCAACAACATCTGTCGATCACCGCGGGCAGCTGGAAGAGGCCCTCGTCGAGATCAAGCGGGTGATTGCCGGTCAGGACGAGATGCTGGAGCGCGTCCTCGTCTGCCTCGTCGCCGGAGGTCATCTTCTGATCGAGGGCGTTCCCGGCCTTGCCAAGACGTTGACGATCAAGACCACAGCAGCAGTCCTCGGCGGGACGTTTCGGCGCGTCCAGTTCACGCCCGATCTCGTCCCGAGCGACCTCGTCGGGACGCGGATCTACCGCCCGGACACCGGCGGCTTCGACACGGAGGAGGGCCCGGTCTTCTGCAACTTCCTCCTCGCGGATGAGATCAATCGCGCGCCCGCCAAGGTGCAGTCCGCGCTCCTCGAGGTGATGCAGGAGCGGCAGGTGACGATCGGCCACGACACCCTTCTCGTCCCCGATCCCTTCCTCGTGATGGCGACGCAGAACCCGATCGAATCCGAGGGTACGTACCCTCTTCCCGAGGCGCAGGTCGACCGCTTCATGCTCAAGGTCGTCGTCGGGTATCCCAGCCGGGACGAGGAGCTCACGGTCGTGCAACGGTCACTCGTCGATCCCGTAGCTGTACGGCAGGTGCTCGAGATCGATTCTCTGAAGGAGCTGCAGCGGGCTGTGCTGAGCGTCTACGTTGACCCGTCGATCGTCGCCTACGCCGTCTCGTTGGCCGAGGCGACGCGAAACCCGGAAGCGTTCGGGCTCGGCCAGATCGCCGGCCTTGTCGAGTACGGCGCTAGCCCTCGTGGGCCGATCTCGCTCGTGCAAAGCGCTCGCGCCCTCGCGTTGATCCACGGTCGCGACTATGTCCTCGGCGCTGATGTTCGCGCGCTGGCTCGCGACGCGCTCCGACATCGCCTTGTGCTCACCTACCGTGCGCTTTCCGAGCAGCGAACGGCAGACGACGTGCTCGATGCCGTTCTCGAGGCGGTCGCAGCACCGCAGCTCGAGCTCGGGAGGCCGGTCGCCGCGTGAGCAGCCCGAGCTTGCGGGCTTTCGGTTTCGTCGAGACGCCGGAGCGCCCCGGCCCGGGGCCAATGCCGGAGCCGCTGCTTCGCGCACTCGAGCTCTCGATCGGGCGCCGTGTCGACGGGCTTCTCGCCGGTGATCACCGCTCGAGCCTGCTCGGCCGGGGGAGTGAGCTCGCACAGGTTCGACCCTACGTTCCGGGGGACGACGTCCGCCTGATCGACTGGAACGTGACAGCCCGAACCCGGGAGCCGCACATCCGCGTGCAGCTCGCCGAGCGTGTCCTCGTCACGTGGATCGTGCTCGATCGCACGCCGTCGATGGAGTTCGGGACCGCTGATCGACGCAAGGCTGATGTCGCGCTCGGCGTTGCGCTTGCCCTCGGGTATGCAGCCAGCGTGCGAGGAAACCGTGTCGGTCTCGTCCTGTTCGGAGGCGGAAGCGCCGTGCCTCTGCCCCCGCGCCAGGGCCGAGCAGGGCTCGTCGGGCTTCTCCTCGCACTCGGTGATGAGGGCTCCGGTGGTGGAGTTGCATCGGAGCTCCAGCCGGCACTCACGACGCTCGGGGCCGTTGCGCGCCAGCGATCGCTCGTCGCTGTCGTCTCCGACTTCCGAGGCCCCCGGGACTGGCGTCCGCGGCTCGTCGACCTCGCAGGCCATCACGACGTGCTCGCCGTCGAGGTCAGAGACCCTCGGGAGGATCAGCTCGTCGACGTCGGAGAGGTGTGGTTCTCCGACCCCGAGTCAGGCACCCGTCTGCGCGTCGACACGAGCGATGCCGAGCTTCGGTCGCGGTTCGCCGAGGCAGCAGCCTTCGAGCGCCGCGGCGTCGCGGACGATCTCGCTACGGCACGGGCGTCTCACGTCGTGCTCTCGACCGAGGGTGACTGGCTTCGCGATCTTGCGACCCACCTCGGAGGCGGGCGACGATGAGTTTCGGGACACCCATCGCCCTGCTCGGGCTTCTGGTCGTTCCCTTTCTGATCGTGATGCTTGCGTTGGGCGAGCGACGCAGACGATCCCAGGCCGCGGTGTTCGGGACGCCGGCTCTGCTCGCGTCGTCCCTTCCGGCACCCCGACGGATCAGACGGCTGCTTCCCTTCGTCCTGGCCATTGCCGCGCTCACGACGTTGATCGTCGGCGTCGCGCGGCCACGCGCGACGCTCTCCGTGCCAGACCGCGCCGCAACCGTCGTGCTCGCGCTCGACACGTCTCGCTCGATGTCCGCAACCGACGTCAGGCCGTCTCGCCTTGCGGCCGCCCTCACGTCGGCCCGGGCGTTCCTCGACGTCGCCCCGCGCGACTTTGCGGTTGGGATCGTCACCTTCTCGACGTCCGCATCGGTCGCGCTTTCTCCGACGACGGATCGTGACGCCGCGCGCGCCGCGCTCGACCAGATCCGACTCGGCTCGGGGACGGCACTTGGCGATGCCATCGATCGCTCGGTTGCCGCTGCGCGGGCGGGGCTCAGTCCCCTCCAACCGCTTCCGGCTGATGCTCCGCCGGCAACCGTGGTGTTGCTTTCGGATGGCGAGCAGACCTCCGGATCGAGGACGCCTACCGCTGCAGCCGAGCAGGCGAAGAAGCTTGGGGTGCCCGTCAATACGGTCGCGCTCGGCACGCGCGAGGCGGTTGTCGAGGTGCCCTTGAAGAACGGTCTCAAGGAACGCGTCACCGTCGCACCCGACACCCGCACCCTGCAAGAGGTTGCCCGCATCACCGGTGGTCGTTTCACCGCGGCTCCCACAGCCGAGCGCCTCGAGGAGATCTATCGCGACCTCGGCGGTCGTCTTGGTAAGAAGCGCGAGGAGCGGGAGGTCACGGCGGCGTTCGCCGGCCTCGGGGCTGTCCTGCTCGTGATCGCGTCGGGGCTCTCCGTCGCGTGGACGAGGAGACCGTTGTGAGAGCCCGCCTCACCTTTGCGCCGCTGGCAGTCGCCCTGGTCACGGCCGTGGCGGGCATTGCGGTGCAGTCGGCCGCCGCCGCCGACGAGTGCAAGGGTCTCAGAGTCTGCCTTCCTGTTGCGGGCCCGTGGGTCGTCGTGCCGCCCGCGGGCGTCGAGTACGAGCTCGCCTGCCCTCTCGCCGGGTACATCGTCGCCGGAACGGACGCCCGCGTGGCGACGCGCGACGTCAACGTCACCTTCCACGGCGAATCGGGGAGTCCCGTTGGCCCTGGAGTGACGACCCGGCGCGGCGTCGTCTTCGAGGCCATGCGAACCCTTCGGAGTGCGGAGCCGTCGAGCTTCCAGCCGTTCATCGGTTGCATCCCGACCCGCGGCGGCGGGGGGCGCGCACTCACGTCGATGTCTGCGGGCACTCCGGGGCTGAAGCCGGGCCAGCCGGCGCGCAGCGTCGTCGTCACGCGCCCCGTTCGGAGTCGTTCACTCGTCGTTCGGATCGTCTGTCCGTCCGGGTCGCGGCTCATAGGCTCAACGCACGCGGTGGCGTTCCGGCAACGGCTTGCACCCTCCGACGAGATGCTCGATGCTGTTCGCGTCAGTCGCGCCGTCGCCAACGGAGCGGTCGTCGCGCGGATCACTGCGACATCGGCGGCCGGTGCGCGCGCAGAGGTTCAGGTGCGCGCTTTGTGTGCGAGGGCACGATGACGTTCGGCTCGCCCCTTCTCCTTGCCTCGCTCATCGTCCCCGTCGCGGCGATCCTCGTGTATCTGTGGATTGCGCGGAAGCCGCCGAGCGGAACGATCTCCTTCCCCAACCTCGCCGTTCTCGCCAGCGTGTCGGGCGGGTCGAGCTGGAAGCGCCATCTCGTCTCAGCCTTCCTTCTCGGCACGCTCGTTCTCCTGTGTATCGCGGTGGCGCGTCCGAAGGTCTCGCGCGCGGCTCCCGTCGATCGCTCGACCGTGGTACTCGTCGTCGACGTCTCCGTCTCGATGAACGCGGTTGACGTGGTGCCGAGTCGACTCGAGGCGGCGCGCAAGGCGATCCGATCGTTTGTCGATCGTGTCCCATCCCAGGTCAAGGTCGGTCTCGTCGCGTTCTCCGACGACCCGGTTGTACTCGCCTCTCCCACGACCGACCGGGAGCAGGTCAGGGATGCGATCGCGTCGCTCGCACCCGGATACGGAACGGCGATCGGCGATGCAATCGCGCGCGGCGTCGAACTCGCGCAGCTCTCGACCGGTGAGGCTGGTGCCACGAGCGGCTCGCCGACGAAGGCGGGCGCCGTCGTCCTGCTTTCGGACGGCGCTCAGACCCGAGGGATCCTCGACCCTCTGCAAGGCGCCGACCTCGCGCGACAGGCAGGACTCCCCGTCCATACGATCGCGCTCGGAACAGAGCAGGGAACGGTGACGATCAACCGTGGTGGCGTAGATCTCACTGTCCTTGTCCCTCCCGATCGACTGACGCTCGCGCGGATCGCCGAGGCGACAGGTGGCTCGACGTTCGAGGCCACCGACGCCGACCGGCTCGCTGCTGTCTACAAGCAACTCGGCCGCGTCATCGCGACCGAGGAGAAGCCGCGCGAGGTGACCGCCGCGTTCGTGGTGGCTGCTGCGGCGCTGCTGGCCGCCGGCATCGGCTTCGCCGGGCTGTGGGCTCCGAGGCTCCCATGACCGAATAGCGCGCGCAGTCGTTTGGCAAGAAGACGACCGATCCCCCTTCACCTCGACCGCGCAGAACAGTAGGCTCCCCGATTCAGTGGCGACATTGCTCTCGGTTGAGGGAATCACATTGCGCTTCGGGGGTATCGTTGCCCTCGACGGCGTTTCGTTCGACGTCGAGGCGGGACAGATCTCGGGCTTGATCGGGCCGAACGGCGCCGGAAAGACGACCGCCTTCAACGTCATCACACGGCTGTACACCCCTGACGACGGCCGCCTCGAGCTCGACGGACGCTCGCTTCTCGACACTCCCGCCCACAGAATCGTTGAGAACGGCATCGCTCGAACGTTCCAGAACATCAACATGTTCGCGTCGATGTCGGTGCTCGAGAACGTCCTCGTCGGAGCGCACAGCCAGGGGCGCAGTGCGGGAGAGAAGGAGGCGCGCGCCACGCTCGACTACGTGGGGCTCGGTGGCCGTGCCGATCAGCTCGCTGCCTCGCTGCCCTACGGCATCCAGAAGCGGGTCGAGATCGCCCGCGCCCTCGCTGCGAAGCCGCGCCTGATCCTGCTCGACGAGCCGGCAGGGGGTCTCAGCCACGAGGAAGTGGAGGAGCTCGGCGACTTCATCCTCCGACTTCGAGATGATCACGAGCTGACGGTGTTGCTCGTCGAGCACCACATGGGGCTCGTGATGCGCATCTCCGACCACGTCAACGTTCTCAGCTTCGGGCGCAAGATCGCAGACGGCACGCCAGATGAGGTGCGCTCCAACCCCGACGTGATCGAGGCCTACCTCGGCAGCGAGGTCGACGCATGACGGCGTTGCTCGAGCTCCGCGACGTCGAGGCGCGCTACGGGCCGGTACAGGCGCTGCGCAGCGTCAGCCTCGAGGTGCCCGAGGGCACGGTTGTCGCAGTTCTAGGCGCGAACGGTGCCGGGAAGACGACCACGCTTCGCGCCGTGTCGGGAACGGTGAGGCGCGCCGGCGAAATCACCTTTGCCGGCAAGGTCCTTTCAGGCGGCCCCGAGGCCGTCGCGAAGGCGGGAATCGCCCATGTTCCCGAGGGCCGCGGCACCTTCACCGACCTCTCGGTCACCGAGAACCTGCGGCTCGGTGC
>JAYTJO010000166.1:0-5074 GCA_043730975.1 Thermoleophilia bacterium
GAAGCCCCGTGCCTCTCATCGCTCGCGTCTCCGCGCCGCGGCGCCGGCGATCTTTGTGTTGAATCAACACAATGTCAGCGGTGCCCGCGAGGGGCTAGACTTCGGCCCTTGCCCTCTTAGCTCAGTTGGTAGAGCACCTCCATGGTAAGGAGGGGGTCGCCGGTTCGAGTCCGGCAGAGGGCTCTGCAATACCCCTGTAAATCGGGGCTTCCTGTTGACGGTTCAGGCGACGGATTTGGGTTCGAGGGTGCACGGGGGTGCACCACCTAGAGAACTCGCCTTTCCAGTCGCAGAGCCAATCTGGAGCCGGAGTGACCCCTTCATTACGGAGACGAGGTCGCCAAACCCACACGCGTATGTCGGAGATTCAAGCCCGATTGCTTTCACCACGTTAGGGGGGTTATCCCTCACGCGGCCAGTTGGGATCTGAGGCCGAGCTCGCCGCGCAACCAGCTGGCGTCGGGCCAGGCTGCACCGGAGCGGTCGGCATGCCCAGCTCGGTTCTCGATCGAGCGCAGGAGGAGCTCGACCTCGCCGCGGAGCGTCGGGATGCATGCCGCGGCCCGCGGCGTCGCTCCTTCGAGTCGCGCGTTCGGCTCGTCCAGCCAGCGCAGAAGATAGTGCTGGAGGTAATCGCTCCCGAGGACGTCCATCTCGGCGAACGCGAGAGGGTCGGTCTGCTCGTCCGGGCGGAGGTCAATGGGCACGATCTCGCGCCGGATCAGCTCGGCGTTGTCGGCAAGGAGCATCGAGACGAGGTCGATCGCGCGCTCGAGCCGTGTCTCGGAGAGCGCGCTCAGGCGGAGCTCGCGGCCGCAGAGATCGAACGTGCCGATTCCGATCCGCTCCGGGAGACTATCGAAGGAGCTCTCGAAGTAGAGGGCGCCCGGGGGCGGCAGGGGCCGGCCGGCGAGTAGCTCCGCTCGATCGGCTGTGAGCTGGAAGCACTCGCCCGTCTCGTCTTCGCTCTCTCCGACCCAGAGCAGATCGGGCGGCAGGTCCAGTGTCACGAATGCGGCCGCCGGGTCAACCAACTTCCAGACGGCTCGCGCGGGGACGATCGGATCGCCCTCAGCCGTGAGCAGGATCGGCTTGATCGACCTGCTTGGGGGGTCGAAGCGGAGCAGCTCCCAACTCGCGATGCGGAAGACCTCCGCCAGGCCGGCCGGGGCACGGGGAACGCCGTGCTCGCTGGCGAGCCGCTCGAGCTCGGCGCGAAGCTCTGGCTCCTCGTCGGGCTCGAAGATGAGCACGGGGCCCCACAGGGACGCGACCGGCTCGCCGGGCATCACACGACAGAGAAGAAGATCCCAACACGCCACCTGGTGCGAGACGGCCTGGCTTGCGACGAGAGTCGGCGTGTCGGTGAGAACATTCTCGAGCTCAACCGAGTGGCCGGGCGTGACTGCGCGCACCCGATGGAGGCCGAGCCTGGCGGCGGCGATTCGCTCCGCCGCCGCCCGTTCGCCCAGGTCGAGGTCGGGGCGGGCAAGATAGCGCTCGACTGGTGTTCCTCCGCCCCGAAGCTCTCGATCAGAGTTAAACCAGGTCAAGAGCAGCTCGTAGTCGCGCTCCTCGATCCGGCGGCCCTCGGGATGGAACTCCTCGAACGCACGCGAGAGCTCATCCCCATGCTCGCGGGCCGACCAATCGGCGATCGCTCTGCCCACGCGGCTGTCATCGCGCACCTGCTTTGCCAGGCGTTCGTCGGCGGCCTCGCAACAGCGCTTGTTCTTACGGCCGCTCCCGCACGGGCACGGCGCGTTCCGGCCATCCTTCGCCATGCTCCGTAACGCTACGAGCCCGAGCGGACGGAGCCGAGCGGGCGAAAGCGGGGAGAAGGTCGTCTGGCCCGCCGCCTCTTCCGCGAGAGACGTTGTCGCGCTCCTGGACAGCGCAGGCAGTGCCGACAGGAGCCGAACGTACAGTGCTCGGTCAGTACGGACATGTCCGAAATCGACCTCCAGCGCCGGCTCGATCAAACCTCTCGCGAGGTCGATCGTTTGCGTGCCGAGAACGAGCGCCTGCAGACGCTGCTCGATCTCTCGCAACGCGTGCCGTCGACCCTCACGGCAGCGGAAGTGGACCGCGGCGTCCCGGCGCCGACACCCGACGCTTTCGTTCACTCGAGCTCGTCGCCGGCCGAAAAGGTCGCGCTGATCCGGAGCCTCTTCCGTGGCCGCGAGGATGTCTACGCGCGCCGCTGGGAGAACGCCCGCACTCGAGAGAGCGGTTATGTGCCCGCGGTTGCCGGCGGCTGGAGCGGAGCCCGCGGCGGCCCGAAGACGTATCTCCAGCTGACCGACGCGGCGATCGAGGAGCATCTGCGGGGCCGTGAGTCGCTCGGTCTCTATCCACTGCTCAAGGACGACACCTGCTGGTTCCTCGCCTGTGACCTCGACGGCAGAACGTGGCAGCTCGACGCGGCGGCGCTTCTCGAGGCCTGTGCCGACAAGGGCATTCCGGCGGTGCTGGAGCGGAGTCGTTCCGGTGACGGCGCTCACGTGTGGATCTTCTTCGCCTCCGCGGTGGCGGCCGCGTCGGCGCGGCGGCTCGGGGCGCTCGTTCTGCGCGAGGCGATGGCACGCCGCGGAGACCTCGACCTCGCAAGCTACGACCGGCTGTTTCCGAATCAGGACTTCCTGCCGCAGAAGGGGTTCGGGAACCTGATCGCACTGCCGCTCCAGGGCAGGTGCCGTGAGGCCGGGACGAGTGTCTTCCTCGAGCCTGCGACGTTCGAGCCCGCGCCCGACCAGTGGGCACTGCTCAGCTCGCTCGAACGGCTCCGGCCCGAACAGCTCGAGTCTCTTCTCGCCACGAGCGACGACGTCCCGGTCGGTCCGGCTGCGATCGTCACGCACGCGGGAGGCCGAGATAGACGGCTGCCGGCGGAGATCAGCTGCACGCTCGGAGCCGACCTCGCGATCCCGAAGGCAAGCCTGCCGCCCGCGCTCCTTGCCGAGCTCAAGCACCTCGCCTCGATCCATAACCCACTCTTCTACGAGCGCCAGCGGCTGAGGCTCTCAACCCATAAGACACCCCGGCTGATCCGCTGCTACGAGGAGACGCTGACGCACCTGAAGCTGCCGCGCGGCCTCCACGAACAGCTCGACCTCGCGATCGGAGCGGCCGGAAGCCGACTCGTGATCGACGACCACCGCCCGACGCACGACCCGCTGCCGTTGGCTTTCGCCGGGACGCTGTCGCCGCTTCAAGAGACAGCCCTGGCCGCAGTGCTCGCGAACGACGACGGGGTCCTTGTCGCCCCGCCCGGAACCGGCAAGACCGTGATCGCCTGCGCGGCGATCGCCGCACGGCAACTACCAACACTCGTCCTCGCCCACAGCAAGCCTCTCCTCGAGCAGTGGCGCGCACAGCTCCGGGCGCTGCTCGGACTCCCCTCGAAACAGATCGGCCAGATCGGCGGCGGAAGACGCAAACTCACCGGGATCGTCGACCTCGCGATGATTCAGAGCCTCAAGGCCATCGACAACCTCGAGGCGTTCTTCGGCAACTACAGCTTGATCGTGGTCGACGAGTGCCATCACCTACCTGCCGTCTCGTTCGAGGCATACGTTCGCCGGGCGCCTACCCGCCACTTCCTCGGCCTGACCGCGACCCCGTACCGAAGAGACGGGCTGCAGGAGATCATCACCATGCAGTGCGGGCCGATCCGCCACCAGATCGCGAGCAGTGAAGGCCCCGCCGGCGATCTCAGGTTGGAGCTCCTCGTACGGGAGACCGATCTTGCGATCGCAGCGGTAGGCGAAACGCCGATCCAGGAAGTGTTCCGACTCCTCGTCGACAACGAGGCCCGCACAGCGTTCGTCTGCGACGACGTGACTGAAGCTCTCAACGAAGGTCGGCGCTGCCTCGTTCTCAGCCAGTGGGCGGAGCACTGCCATTTGCTCGCCGACGGTCTTCGCGCCCGGGGCTGCTCGCCGCTTGCCCTCGAAGGAAGCCTCGGCAAGCGCGCCCGCGCCGCAATCATCCAGCAGATCGAGAACAGCCCGCCCGGGGAGCAACTCGTGATCGTCGCGACCGGCCAGTACCTCGGCGAAGGCTTCGACTCCCCACAACTCGACACCCTCTTCCTTGCATTCCCCGTCTCGTTCAAAGGCCGGCTCGTCCAGTACACCGGACGGCTCATGCGCGCCGCTGAAGGCAAGACAACCGTCCGGGTCTACGACTACGCCGACACCCGCGTGCCAGTGCTGCGCGCGATGCACACGCGCCGCCTCGCAACCTACAAGTCACTCGGATTCACCCGCGAGCCGGCCCCCGACATCACCTCCTACCTCCAACTCGCAGTTCCTATGCTTGAGTCATGAGAATCACGGTGGATCTTCACGACAGGTCTGTCAGATCAACAGTGCTCCTATACTGAGTCCATGACCGTGACCGTGGATCTTCCCGAGGATGTGCTCGCTCGCCTGCGGGCTGAGGCGACGCGACGAGGAGTCAGCATCGACCTCGTGATCGCGGAACTGGCGACAGCGTTGCCGGCTGAGCGTCCGCCCGCGAAGCGCGCGCTCTCGTTCATCGGGCTGGGCTCCTCCAGCTCCGGCCGGTTTGCCCGTGACGCCGACGAGATCCTCGCCGAGGGCTTCGGTCGAGACTGAGCTTGCTCGTCGTCGACACGAACGTCCTGGTAGCGGCTGCCGATAAAGCCGACCCGGATCACGACCGATCTGTCCAGGCGATCGACGGAGCGAGCCCCCTCGTAACGACCGCACTCGTCATCGCAGAGACCGCCTATCTGATCGGGCGTCAGCTCGGTGCCGCAGCGGAGGCCGGCTTCTTCCGAGCCGTGGCGGCAGGCGACCTCCAGGTCGAGATGATCACCCCCGCCGACGCCGGACGGATCGCCGAGCTGATTGAGAGGTACTCCGATCTGGGCCTCGGCGGCACGGATGCCAGCCTGATCGTCATCGCAGAGCGTCTCGGGGTCACCCGGATCGCAACCCTCGACCGCCGCCACTTCGGCGTTGTCCGCCCGAACCACACCCCCGCCTTCGAGCTGATCCCGTAACAAACGGGCTCACCCGCGCGCGTCTGGCCGACAGATTATTGA
>JAYTJO010000167.1:0-3368 GCA_043730975.1 Thermoleophilia bacterium
GCTTTGCTTCCTCGAAGTGCGAGCCCCAGAGGTCAGCGCGGGTCGGCCAGGCCATGAGGCAGCGCTCGTGCGTCCCGAATTCGGCCGGCATACGCCAGCGCGGGCGATCGTTGGTTTCGGCTGATGGTGTCATGGTGAGCAGTAAAGCACTGACTGAATTTTTAGTCAAGCGAGAATTTGCTGTAGATTTCGTGTCGTGGTCAGCCAGAAGCAAGCTCCGATGACGGATCGCAAGCGAGCACTGCTCGACTCGACCGTCCGCGTGATTGCGCGTAAGGGCGTGCGCGGCCTCCGGGTCGAGGAGGTCGCAACGGACGCCGGCGTCTCGGTCGCGCTGATCTACCACCACTTCGGCGACCGCTCGACGCTGCTCCAGAGCGCTCTCCTCCACGTCGGGCAACGCGCCCACGAGTACACGCGTCCGATCACGGCGGGCGATGCCCGAGCCGCGCTGCTCGCGACGGTGCTCGGCGAGATCCAGGATGACGAGGGAATCCGTGACAACTCCGCGGCCTGGGGAGAGCTTCGAGACGCCGCGATCTTCGACGAGAGACTTCGCCCCACGCTCGTGGCGCAGACCCGCGAGTGGGTCGACGACCTCGCGGACATCGTCCGGCGTGGACAGGCAGACGGATCGCTGGCGGCGGATCTCGACGCGGCCGCGATCGGGGAGCGACTGACCGCCGTTGTCGAAGGACTGAGTAGCCGCTGGCTCGCCGGGCTGATCACGACCTCGGAGGCACACGCGCTGCTCGTTGGGGCAGTGGCAGGAGAGTTGCACGAAGGGTAGTGCCGCCTCCCGCAGCACCACGTGGGCTCGTTGGGATGTACTGCAACACCGCAAGCGCATCACGGTCAGTGGCAGGCGGAACCGTGCGCGGGCTTGTTCGGCGGCACGTCGAGTGAGGGGTTGCGGTCGAAGAAGCCGAACGGCTTCAGCCAGAACGAGACGACGTCCGCCGGCATCACGGGCCACTCCTCCGGCCGCGTCACGTGGTGCAGGCCGAAGACGTACCAGAGCACGACGTCGGTGTTCTCGATCGAGCGATTCGCAGCCGTCCAGACGGGAAGACCCGTATCCTCCGCCGCCTGCACGGGGAACTCGCCGCACGGCCAGCGCTCTTCCTCCGCGAAAGGCGTCACCCAGAGCGAATGCTCGATCACCTGGGCGCGTTTGAGGACGGGGCTCGACGGGTCGAACATCGGCGGGAAGGCACCGCTCGGGACGAGCTTGTACCCGACCGGCATCCCGAAGCTGTTCGCGACGTCCTCGTTGACGACCTTCCAGGCCCGCTGCGTGCTCCAGTCGTAGTCCTGCTTGCCCTCCTCTTCGGTGCGGAGCGGTGTGCTGCGCTGCACGATCGCGAGGCCGTGGGGATTGTCCGGCCCCATCGGGGGCATCTCGGATTCGGTCGCGACCACCGTGTTCTTCTCGCCGTCGACGTCGAGGTCGAGGCGCGCCACGATGAAGTGCTGGTGGGTCGGCGCATAGGTCTGCTCTGCGACTTGGGTGCCGTACGGCGGCTGCTGGCCGACCGGATACTTCGCCGTCACCATAATCCCAGTGGCGCGCACCTCGCATTCGATGTTGCCGTCCTGGTAGAAGCGCCAATAGACGATGTAGTCGTAGTTCGCGACGACGGCGTGGAACGAGACGACGAAGCGTCGCATCCTTCGCACCTCCGATCCGGAGACCGGATCGACGTGCTTCCAGAGGACGGCGTTGTCCTCCTCGTGGATGCAGATCGCGTTCTTGATCGTCCGCGGTACACCCTGCGAGTCGTGGGTGACGGCGTCGACGTAGGTGATCTCGCCCAGGCAGTCGCATCCGAGTTCGAGCGGCACCGTCATGAAGCCGAGGCCCCATTCGCCGACGTCGAATGCGGTGCGCCGGTAGTGATCCGTCGTCGGATCACGGTACGGAACGACCATCTCCGCGAGCGAGAGTCGATGGGCGACCGGCCGCACGCGGCCCCCATCCTCGTATCCCACCGTGTGGAGGACAAGCCCCTCGCGGTAGTTAAAGCCAACCCGGAGCGACCAGTTCTGCCAGCGGAGCAGGTTCCCCTCGAGCGCGAACGACACGCCTTCCGGCTGGACGATCTCGAGCGGCCGCAGGTCGTCGCGCAGCTCCTGCCCCGGGACGAGCTTCGGCACGTACTCGCCCATCGTCGCCGGAGCGTCGACGACAAAGGTGTCTTCGAGCTCGAGGAGCTCCATCGCGTTGAGATCGATGATCGCATGCAACCCGTTGACGGGATTCGCGTACGGGTTCGCCTCCGTCGAGCCGCGATGCCAAAAATCGACCCAGCCGATCCTCCGGCCGCGATACGCGTCCGGGATCAGGTGGTGCCCGTAGTTCCAGACGTCAGCGATGACGAGATCCATGTCGGTGATTCCACGAGCGCGCAGTGCGTCGACGATCTGGACGTCATTCCGAAGCGCCGCATCGCAGTCGTGGAACTCGTCCACCGTCATGTTCGGCTGCGTCCCCGACGGCAGCTCCTCCCAGCTCACGCTTTCGTCGACGAGAGCCACGTGCGCCCGATAGGCCTTGCCGTCCTCGCAGTTCCAGCAAATTACGTGCGCCACGCGCTCGATCGGATCGCCCTTGTTGAATCCCGCAACGACCTCCTTGCTCGGCTCCCGGAGCTCGATCGACGCGAAGCGCCAACGTCCGCCGTCCCCGACGTGCGCTCGCACTGACTGAGCTGCGATGCCTGTCTCTTCCACGGAGAGTGGATCGAGGGGGTGCGCCGTCGCGTTCGTTCCCTGCCCCACTCCTTACCTCCTGTTCGTCACCTGCTGACCGATTGCGGCAAGCGCCGCCTCGGAGATGATCCGTGAACCGCCGCCCGCACGCAAGCGTGTACCCTCACGCGCTACCGGCGGCCAGGGCTCAGCGGCCGAGCCAACCACGTCGGAAGAAGTAGCCGAGCACGATCGCGAGGGTTAGCAGCTCGAGCCCGAGCCCGAAGACGAGAAAGTGGCCGAGGCCGCCCACGTGCGCGACCATCCAGCCGAGGTTCTGCCCGAAGAACCCGGTCAGGAACGTGAGCGGCATGAACACCGTCGCGATGATCGCGAGCTGTTTCATGACGGCGTTGAGGCGATTCGAGACGGTCGAGAGGTAGACGTCCATCGACCCTGTGAGGAGATCCCGGTAGGTGTCGATCATGTCGCCGATCCGGATCAGGTGGTCGTAGACATCGCGGAAGTAGCGCTGGTCATCGTCGCTCATGCCGGGGAACGAGTCCACCCCGACGACGATCGAGGAGAAGAGGTCGCGCTGCGGAGCGATCACCTTTCGCATCGTCACGAGCGCCCGCTTCATGGCGAAGATCTCCTGCAGCTCGGCGTCACCCGCA
>JAYTJO010000168.1:0-1589 GCA_043730975.1 Thermoleophilia bacterium
GTGGACGTGTCCCGTGCGGGCAAGCACACGACCCCGCTCGGCCCGCGGAGAGCTCTCGTCGGGCACGACCGCCGTCGCAAGCCAGCGCGCCCACGGCCCGCTCCCGATCCGCTCCGCGTCCGTCTCGACGAAGACGGGACGGCCGTCGTTCAGCATCGTCATGCAGCCTCCTCTATCGCCGAGGGGGAAAGCGCAACGGCAGCGCGGATTGCGTCGAGGTCGAGCTCGCCGAGCCAGTCGTCGGCCCGGCCCGCGACGACCTTCTCCGCGAGCTCGCGCTTCGAGTCGAGCAGCTCGTCGATGCGCTCCTCGAGCGTCGCCGTGCAGATGAGGCTGTGCACGAAGACGTCCTTGTGCTGACCGAAGCGGTACGCGCGGTCGGTCGCCTGCTGCTCCACTGCGGGATTCCACCAGCGGTCGAAGTGGAAGACGTGGTTCGCCGCCGGAAGGTTGAGCCCCCGGCCACCGGCCCGGATCGAGATCACGAGGACCGAAGGACCGTCCGGCTCGGAGAACGACGCAACGAGCTCGTCGCGCGCCCGCGCGGGAAGGCCACCGTGGAAGAACCCGATCTCGCGGCCGAGGCGCTCGTGAAGGTGGGGAACGATGCGGTCGAACCCGGGGTACTGGGTGAAGACGAGAGCCTTGTCGTCAGCAGGCATTGCCTCGAGCAGCTCGACGAGCCGCTCGAGCTTGCCGGAGCGGCCTGCGAGCGGCCGACCGGTGGCGAGCACCATCTCCGGGTGGTTGCAGACCTGCTTCAGCTGACTGAGCATCGCGAGCACGGCCCCGCGCCGACCGAAGCTGCGCGCGTGTTCCTCGATGCGCGGCATCCAGCGGTCGACGGTTGCGCGGTAGAGGCTCGCCTGCTCGAGCGTGAGCCGACAGTACTCCTTCGTGACCGTGATCTCCGGAAGTTCGAGCTCGACCTCGGGGCTGTCCTTGGGACGGCGCAGGATGAATGGCTGCACCATCGCCCGCAGGCGCTCGAGTGCGCGGCTGTCGCTGTGGGCCTCGATCGGCCGCGCGAACGTCCGCTGGAACCGCTCGCGCGAGCCGAGCAGGCCCGGATTGACGATGTCCATGATCGCCCACAGCTCGTCGAGGCGATTCTCGATCGGCGTCCCGGTCATGGCCAGCATGCGCCGAGCGTTGAGCCGGCGTAGGGCACGCGCTCGCTTCGTCGCCGGGTTCTTCACGTCCTGCGCCTCGTCGAGGATCGCCCTGTCCCAGGCGACCGTGGCCAGAACGTCGATATCGCGGGTGGCGATGTCGTACGACGTGATCACGACGTCGCTCGCGCGGGCGACATCGAGGAGCTCGTCGCCGGTCAGTCTCTCGCCACCGTGGTGGAGATGGACGCGTAGGCTGGGAGCGAATCGCTCGATTTCCCGCGCCCACTGGCGAGTGACGCTCATCGGGCAGACGACGAGCGTGGGGCCGAAGGCATCGACCCCGAACTGCTCCCGCTCGGAGGTGAGCATCGCGATCGCCTGCACGGTCTTGCCCAGGCCCATGTCGTCGGCGAGAATCGCGCCGATCCCGAGATCGCCGAGGAGCCGCAGCCAGCCGTGACCGCGTGCCTGGAA
>JAYTJO010000169.1:0-3489 GCA_043730975.1 Thermoleophilia bacterium
TAGGGGACACGTCGCTACAGCGTCTCGTCACGCACGCAGATGTGCTCGGCGTCACCCTGTTCGAGGCGATGGCCGACCCGGAGGCGGCGGGGCTCGGTACGGCCGCGATCAAGGCGGTCCGTGGCTTCCACATGATGATGCAGTCGCTGCAGTCCGCCGCGCAGGAGCTCGAGATCGACGAGCTGCTCGAAGCCGTGCTCCAGCGCAGCGGCACGATCGAGATGCTCGAGGCCGAGCGGACGATCGAGGCGCGCGGCAGGATCGAAAACCTCGAGGAGCTCGTTGGAGTAGCCCAGGAGTACCGTGCCGAGCATGAGGAGCCGACGCTCTCGACCTTCCTCCAGGAGATCTCACTCGTTTCCGACCAGGACGGCCTCGCGGGCGAGCAGTCGCTCGTGACACTGATGACGATCCACAACGCGAAGGGACTCGAATACCGCGGTGTCTTCCTGATCGGGATGGAGGACGGCATCTTCCCGCACTCCCGCTCGATCGAGGACAACGAGATCGAGGAGGAGCGGCGGCTTGCCTACGTCGGCATGACACGAGCGATGGAGAAGCTGACGCTGACGCACGCGATGGCCCGGTCGCTCTACGGCCGGCGCGAGTACAACCTTCCGTCGCGGTTTCTCGATGAGTTACCGGCAGACGTGGAGCGAGAGCGGCTCCGCCCCTCGTCGTGGTCGAGCTACGGCGCAGGTGGGCAGACGTCGTCCGCCTTCACGCGCGACGCAGCCGAGATTCCATCACTCCAGACGGGCGATTCGGTTCGACACGGCTCGCTCGGAGAAGGTGTCGTGACTCGAATCGAGCCGGGTGGGCTCGTCACGGTCCGGTTCGCGAAGGATCAGAGCGAGCGGAAGTTGATGCTGGAGTACGCTCCGCTGGAGAAGATCTAGTGGCGATTCGCATTCGCACAACCCGCAACGAGACCGAGTATGCCGAGGCGCTCGCTGCAATCGAGCACTACTTCGGCGGCAGCTGGACTCCGGAGGAGCTCGGAGACTTTGCGCGTCTCCTTCCCTTCGAACGGCTGCACGCGGCATTCGACGGGCCCGGGATCGTCGGTGGGGCCGGTGCGTTTCCTTTCGAGCTCAGCATTCCGGGTGCGCAGGTGCCATGCGCCGGCGTTACCGTCGTCGGCGTTCTGCCCACGCATCGGCGCCGGGGCATCCTCGCCCGCATGATGCGCGCGCAGCTGGCGGACGTTCGCGAGCGCGGTGAGTCGCTGGCTGCTCTGTGGGCCTCCGAGGAGACGATCTACGGGCGGTTCGGCTACGGCATGGCCGCGCAGGACGCGATGGTCAAGGCGACCCGCATCCACGCCGCGATGCGCCGTGGGCTTCCGGGGCGCACCGGAACCACCCGTCTCGTCGATCACGAGGAGGCTGCGAAGGTGTTCCCGCGGATCTACGACCGCGTGCGCCTGCAGTCTCCGGGTTTCGTCTCGCGCACCCCCGCTTGGTGGGATTCCAGGAAGCTCAACGACGCTCCGGATCGCCGCCGCGGGGCGGGAGAGCTCAACCGCCTGTTGCTCGAGATAGACGGGCGTCCAGCGGGGTACGCGCTCTACCGGATCAAGCTCGAATTCGATGCGCCGCACAACGCGAGCGCTGTCCGTGTGATCGAGGCGCACGGCGTCTCGCCGGAGGCGACCCGGGAGCTCTGGCGCTACCTGCTCGGGATTGACTGGGTGGCCGAGATCCACTGCGAGCTCCTGAGCGTCGACCATCCGCTCTTTCTTCTCGTCGAACGCCCTAACCGTCTGCACTGGCGGGTCGTCGATGGGATCTGGCTACGACTGGTCGATGTCGGGGCGGCGCTGTCCGCCAGGGCGGTGACGGGCGACGGTCGAGTCGCCTTCGATGTCGCATCCGATCCGATCTTCCCGGATAACGTCGGCACGTGGACAGTCGAGAACGGTGTCGCGAAGCGCTCCCGCCGCCGCGCAGACGTACGGCTCGACGTCCAGGCGCTCGCCTCGGCCTACCTCGGCGGCTTCACCTTCGCCGAGCTCGCACGTGCCGGCCGCGTCGAGGAGGTCGCGCGGGGTGGTATCGCCCGGGCCGACGCGCTCTACGGCGTCGACGTAAAGCCCTGGTGCCCCGAGATCTTCTAGCCGGGTAGCATCGCACCATGGTCGTCACCGAAGTGATCGGGGTGCCGCGCTCGGTCGGGGAGTCGTTCGCGTACGTCGCAGACTTCACGACGGTCGCAGAATGGGATCCGGGGATCCACGAATCGCGCAAGGTCTCGGGCGACGGTGGCCTCGGTTCCGTCTACGAGGTGCAGGCGGAGTTCCGCGGCAAGACGATGCCGTTCACCTACACGGTGACCGTGTTCGAGCAGGACAAGCTCATCGCCCTCGATGGCGTCGGGGAGAAGGCGACGTCGCTCGACACGATCGCGTTCGAGGCCGCAGGAGACGGCGGCACTCGCATCACCTACACGGCTGACTTCAAGCTCAAGGGCGTGTTGCGCGTCGCCGAGCCCTTCCTCGGCGGCACGTTCAAGACGCTTGCGCGCAAGGCACTCGCAGGCCTCGAGGCGAAACTCGGCGCCGCACGGTAGGGCCCACGTCATCCTCTACGGCCTGGACCGTATCCCTTCATGACGAGACCTCTCAACGGCTACGCACTCGTTCTTGTCTCCGCGCTCCTGCTCGGAACGCTCGGGGTGTTCTCGAAGCTGTTCTACGACGCCGGCGGGGAGCCGTTCACACTGCTGTTCCTCCGGTTTGCGGCGGGAGGGCCGCTGCTCGTCCTGATCGCTCTCGCCCGGCGTGAGCAATGGCCGCCGCGCCGGGGCATCACCCTTGGAGCTTCGCTCGGCGTGCTTCAGCTCTGCGTTGCTTTCGCCCTCTTCGAGGGCTTCTCTCGCGCGCCCGTCGGCCTCGTCGTCCTCGTCTTCTTCTGTTACCCGTTGATCGTCGCCGTCGCGGCCGCGTTCCTCTTCGGGGAGGAGCTCGGCCCCCGCAGGGTTGCCGTCTTGGCGCTCGGTACGGCCGGAGTTGCGCTGACGGTCGGGGTACCGGCGAGCGCGAACGCGACTGGTGTCGCGCTCGGTCTCCTGGCCGGAATCTGCGTCGCCGGCCTGGTACTCAGCGCGCGGGCGCTGACCACGACAGGCGGCGTCGCACCGCTCGTCCTCTGCGGGCTCATGTTCACGAGCCCGCTGATCTTCCTCCTGCCGGTAACGGCTGCACGCGGGATCGACCTTGACCTCGGCGGCAAAGCCTGGCTCTGGGCGGCCGGCGCGGTTGTCGTCAGCGTCGTGATCCCGATTGCCCTGTTCTACACCGGCGTGCAGATGGCCGGCGCCGGAGCCGCCTCGATTCTCGGCGTGGGCGAGCCGCTTGCAGGTGTCCTCCTCGCGTACCTCGTTCTCTCCGAATCGCTGACGTGGCTCCAGCTGCTCGGGGGCCTTCTCATCGTTGCAGCCGTCGTCGTTCTCAGCCTGAGGCCGACACGTGCCCCGCCGGTGGTCGGC
>JAYTJO010000170.1:0-4586 GCA_043730975.1 Thermoleophilia bacterium
CACCGAGGTCGTCAACTTCGATCGTCGGCGACGACTCGTCGAGCGAATGCGGCGCGACGGAGGCATCGGCCCGTCAGACGCCGAGCGGCGCCGTCTACGTACGCCGTGAGACACCAGGAGACTCAAAGACTTAAGTATGAGTGTGCATGAGTGTGATATACTCCCCGCATGAGTAACCGCCTCCAAGTTCTCCTCGACGAGCGCGAGCTCCGCGACATTCGCCTCGCGGCGACCCGTGCCGGTCAGACCGTTTCCGAATGGGCGCGACAGGCGATGCGCGCGCATTCCCGCGCGGGAAGCTCGGACGCCGATCCGGCGCGCAAGCTCGCGGTGATTCAGTCCGCTGCCACGCACTCCTACCCGACGGCGGAGATCGACGAGATGCTGGCGCAGATCGAGACGGGCTACGCCGGGCCCGAGCCGTCGTGATCTTCGTCGACTCGAACATCCCGATGTACCTCGTCGGGGCGGAGCATCCCCACAAGACCCGGGCACAACTCCTTCTCCAGACTGCCGTCGCGCGGGGTGAACGGCTCGTGACAGACGTCGAGGTTCTGCAGGAGATATTGCACCGCTACGCCGCCATCAGGCGCCTCGACGTGATCCAGCCTGCATTCGACGCCCTCCTCGGCGTCGTCGACGAGGTGTTTCCGGTTGATGCGGCGGACGTCGACCTCGCAAAGGACGTGCTCCTCGGCGGGATGTCGTTCACCGCCCGTGATGCACTGCACATCGCCGTACTCGAGCGGCACGGCGTCGACCGGGTGATGAGCTTCGACGCCGACTTCGACCGAAGGCCCGGGCTGACGCGGATCTCGTAGGTCGGAGGCTCGATGTTCACGCTGCTGCACGTAACCCGTGCTACACTGATCCCGTGGCCAATCTGACCCTCTCGATCGACGACGACCTCCTCCGCACTGCGCGGATTCGCGCGCTCGAGCAGGGCACGTCCGTCAACGCCGTCGTACGTGACTATCTCCGCGACTATGCCGGTCAGCGCGACGCCCGCGAGACGCTCCTCGGGATCTTCGCACGCGCTGACCGCTCGGGGGCGTCAAGTGGCCCTGGAGGGCGAAACTGGGCGCGCGACGAGCTGTACGACCGCTGGGATCGTCCGCCGCGTACGTGAAGCCCTTCATCGACACGAACGTCCTCGTCTACGCGAACGATCCGGCGGACAGGCGCAAGCAGCAGATCGCCCGCGAGACGCTTCTCGAGCACGCAGGAACTCTCGTCCTCAGCGCACAGGTGCTCTCCGAGTTCTACTCGGTCGTGACGCGCAAGTTCTCCCCTTTCCTCGGCCTCGAGGAGGCACGGACGATCGTCGACGACCTGCGCCGGTTCCCGATCGTCGTGATCGACGAGCAGCTCGTACTGGATGCGATCACGATCAGCGCGACGGCAATGCTCTCGTACTGGGACGGCCTGATCCTGGCGGCCGCGCGTAACGCCGGCTGCGATGTCGTGCTGACCGAGGACATGTCGCACGGGTCGACAGTTGCCGGTGTTCGGATCGAGAATCCGTTCGTCTTGTGAGGGAACTGGTCGGCTGCGCCAGCGTCCTAGCCCTCGACAGGAGGAACGTGCCGATAGAACGGCGTCCGCTCCGGCTCGAGCGGCGTGTTGCCGAGGATCAGGTCGGCGGCCTTCTCGGCCACCATCATCGTGGGCGCGTAGATGTTCCCGTTCGTGACGTACGGGAACACCGACGCGTCGACGACGCGTAGGCCTTCGAGGCCTCGCACCCGCATCGTCTCCGGGTCGAGCACCGACATCTCGTCGACGCCCATCCGGCACGTGCACGAAGGATGCAGCGCGGTCTCGGCGTCACGGGCGACCCAGTCGATGATCTCCTCGTCGGTCGTGACCGACGGCCCGGGCGAGATCTCGCCCGCGTTGAACGGCTCGAAGGCAGGCTGCGTGAGGATCTCGCGCGCCGTGCGGATCGCCTGGAGCCACTCGCGTCGGTCCTGCTCGGTCGAGAGGTAGTTGAAGCGCAGCGCCGGGTGCACGCGCGGATCCTTCGAGGTGATCTTCACGCTGCCGCGCGCGTCCGAGTACATCGGGCCGACGTGAACCTGGTAGCCGTGGTCGGCGGCAGGCGAGGAGCCGTCGTAGCGGATCGCCACGGGCAGGAAGTGGTACATCAGGTTCGGGTACGCAACCTCATCGTCCCCACGGATGAATCCGCCCGCCTCGAAGTGGTTCGTCGCCCCGGGGCCGGTGCGGAAGAACAGCCACTTGAACCCGACCCAGGGCCGGTTGCGGTACTTCATCGCGGGAGCCATCGAGACTGGCTGCTTCGAGGCGTACTGGATGTAGACCTCGAGGTGATCCTGAAGATGCTCGCCGACGCCGGGAAGGTCGTGCACGACATCGACTCCGAGGGCCGCGAGCTCCGCGGCGTTGCCGACCCCTGAGAGCTGGAGGAGCTGGGGCGAGTTGATCGCGCCGCCGCAAAGGATCACCTCGCGCGCCTCGATCCGCTTCGGGCCGGATCGCCCCGCGACCTCGACTCCGACTGCTCGGGTGCCCTCGAACAGCACGCGGTTGACGAACGTGTTGCAGCGGACCTCGAGGTTCGGACGGTTCATCACCGGGTGGAGATACGCGCGCGCCGCACTGAGCCGGCGACCCCTGTGGATGTTGCGGTCGAACGCCGCAAAGCCCTCCTGCTTGTACCCGTTCACATCGTCGGTGAGCGGGTAGCCCGCCTCCTGCACGGCCTCGAAGAACGCCTTGAAGAGCGGGCTCGTCGCCGGGCCCCGCTCGAGGACGAGCGGCCCCTCCCCACCCCGGAACTCGTCGGCGCCTGCGAGGCAGTTCTCCATCCTCTTGAAGTACGGGAGGCAATGGGCGTGGTCCCACGAGCCCATGCCCGCGTCGCCCGCCCAGCGCTCGTAGTCGAGCGGGTTGCCGCGCTGGAAGATCATCCCGTTGATGCTCGAGGAGCCCCCGAGCACCTTGCCGCGAGCGTGATACACCTTGCGCCCGTTCATGTGGGGCTCGGGCTCCGACTCGTACTTCCAGTCGTAGAGCTTGTTACCGATTGGCGTCGCGAGCCCCGCCGGCATGTGGATGAAGACGTCCCACTTGTAGTCCGAGCGCCCTGCCTCGAGCACGAGCACACGGGTCGACGGATCGGCGCTGAGCCGGTTCGCGAGAGCGCAGCCCGCAGACCCGCCGCCGACGATGACGAAGTCGTAGGTGTGATCGCTCACAGCGGGAGTCTACGTCGATTCAGCATGCACTCAACCGCCCGCCAGCTTCTGCTGCCGCCACGCCTCGGTGTCGGCGAGATCGTTGAACGTGAAGATGTGAAAGCCTGCGATCTTCTGCTCGGGATCGGCGATGACCGGGGCAAGCCCCTTGATCAGCTTGTCGGGGCTGAAGCCACCGGGCCGGAAGAACCGCGTCACGAAGTCGTGATGCTTGCGGAGGTACCGCATCGATTCGCCGATGCCGATGCGCGTCGAGACGCGAAGCAGCTTCGCTCGCGGGACGACCCCGGGAATGCCAATGAAGATCGGCAACGTCGTACCGCGCGCCCAGACGTTGTTTGCCCAGGCGACCGTCACCCGCGAGTCGAAGCAGATCTGGCTCGCGATGTAGGTGGCATACCGGGACTTCTCGAACATCGCCGCGATCGTCGTCTCATCGTCGATCAGCGGATGGCTCTCCGGGTACCCCGTGATCCCGATTTGCTCGAAGGGGTGACCGATCTCCTGCAGCGCCTCGAGCAGCTGGGCCGCGCCCTCGTAGAGGCCTGCCGGCTGGTCGGCGTCACCTGCGACGACGAAGACGTCCTTTACGCCCATCTCGACGAAGCGTGCAATGAGCTCGCCGAGATGCGAGCGGTCGGCGACGAGCCGCGCCGACAGGTGGGGCACGACCGGGTACCCGTGCGCCGCGAACTTCTCCGCCAGCTCGAGGCTTGGCTCGAGACCCTTGATGGGAGATGCGGTCACCGTGAGGGTGACGTCTCGAGGCACGTGCTCGAGCACCTGCTCCTCCGCGCCCGCGAGCGGGATCACCTCGTAGCGCGAGCGGGCGACGAGCTCCGCGATCGTCGCGGGCGTCCTGGTCGCTCGCGAGACGCTCGTCATCACGCGAACGAGTCCGGGAAGGAGGCCTTCTTGCGCTCGATGAACTCGATCAACTCCGCGTCGACAGCGTCATCGATCGGCGGTGCCTCGTACTCGGCGAGCATCTTCTTCCACGTCGCGTTCGCGCGCACGTTCGCGTCCTTCGCGCCCTCGATGTCCCACTGCTCGAAGCTGCCGTTGTCGGCGTTCGACGAACGCCAGAACGCGTTCTCGAAATTCTCGAGCGTGTGCGGGTGACCAAGGAAGTGCGTCCCCGGTTCGTTTGTGAGCAGCGCGTCGATCGCCTGGCCATTGCGGGTCATGTCGACACCCTTCGCGAAGGAGTGCCATGCCGCAGCCTGGTCGACATCGAGGATGAACTTCTCGTACCCCATCGAGAGGCCGCCCTCGAGCCAACCTGCCGTATGGAGCACGAAGTTGACGCCGCCGAGCATCGTCGGCTGCATCGTGTTTGCCGACTCGTAGGCCGCCTGCGCGTCG
>JAYTJO010000171.1:0-3236 GCA_043730975.1 Thermoleophilia bacterium
GTCGACGGAGTCGATCTCGAGGTGCAGCGCGGAGAGACGCTCGGCCTCGTCGGTGAGTCCGGCTGCGGCAAGTCGACGCTCGGGCGCACCCTCCTGCGCCTGATCGAGCCAACCGAAGGCGAGATCACGTTCGACGGAGTGGAGCTCGTCGGCCTCGGCAACAAGGCGTTGAAGGACATGCGCCGCCACATGCAGATCGTCTTCCAGGACTCGGTCGGCTCGCTCGATCCAAGGATGAAAGTCGGCGATCTGATCGCCGAGGGGCTCTCGATCCACGGCATCGGCGCCCGGAAGGACCGTGACGCCGTCGTCCACGAGATGCTCGAGCGCGTCGGAATGCCGCCCGAGGCCGCCGGCCGGTACCCGCACCAGTTCAGCGGCGGCCAGCGGCAGCGGATCGGCCTGGCGCGCGCACTCGTCCTGCAGCCGAAGCTCGTCGTCGCCGACGAGCCGGTCTCGGCGCTCGACGTGTCGATCCAGTCGCAGGTGCTGAACCTGCTCGTCGAGCTGAAGGCGGAGTTCGACCTCACCTACGTCTTCGTCGCGCATGACCTCGCGGTCGTGGGCTACATCTCCGACCGCGTTGCCGTGATGTACCTCGGCCGGATCGTCGAGATCGCCCCGTCGGACGAGCTGTTCCGGCGGCCGCTGCATCCGTACACGATGGCGTTGCTCTCTGCGAACCCCGAGCCGATTCCGGGTCGGAAGAGCACGCGCATCGTCCTCACGGGTGACGTTCCGAGCCCGATCGACCCGCCCTCGGGCTGCCGCTTCCGCACCCGCTGCCCGATCGCCCAGCAGATTTGCTCCGAGGTCGACCCCGTGCTCCAGGATCACGGCCTCGACCACCGAGCGGCGTGCCACTTCCCGGGCACGTCAATAGCCGGATGAGTGAGGCTTGACAGACGGAAGCATTTCAGTCGAAGCATCGCCGCTCGGGCCGCTGGCGCCCGATCCTGCATGAGCTCGGGCGCCAAGCAGCCCCTCCGTGAGGTGCGACTACTTCACGACTGCCGCGTGCCGATGCGCGACGGCATCACTCTGTCCGCGGACGTGTATCTCCCGCTCGGCGCGCAGGGGCTGCCGACGATCATTCAGTGGACACCGTACGAGTCGACGCGCGAGCGCTTCGTCTCCTGGGGCGTCTGGTTCGCGCAGCGCGGATACGCCGCAGTCGTCGTCGACACGCGCGGCCGCTACGAGTCAGAGGGGGACTTCACGGCGTGGATCCATGATGGGCCCGACGCGTACGACACGGTCACCTGGGCGGCCGCAGAGCAGTGGTCGAACGGCCGCGTCGGAACCTGGGGCCGCAGCTACGGCGGTCTCGTCCAGTGGGAGCTCGCGCGCCTTCAGCACCCGAATGTCCACTGCCTCGCACCACAGGTAATCCACGACGACTACTTCTGGGACGGATACTGGACGGGCGGCGCCTTCCAGCTCGCGCTCACGCTCGGCGCAGCCGCGCTCTGGTCGAGCGCGATCGCGCTGATCACCGGGCCGAGCGCGCGCGACATCGTGCTCAACGACCGGATCTTTGGGCACCTTCCGTTGATCGAGCTCGACGAGGTGACGATCGGGCGCAAGGTCGACTACTGGCGGCTGTGGTGGGAGCACCAGGTCAACGACGAGTACTGGCAGCAGTTCCGGACGCGACCGGATCTCGTCGACGTGCCCATCTTCCAGCAGGGCGGCTGGTTCGACCCGTACTCCGGCTCCCACCTGCGCTCGTTCGGCGCAATTGGCGACCGCGTGCCGAACCGCGTGATGATCGGGCCGTGGTCGCACGAGGAGGACGTGGAGAACTTCTCGGGGGACATCGACCTCTCGCCCGCGTTGACCGTGATCCGCGATCACGAGCTCACCTTCTATGACAGGTTCCTCAAGGACGAGGCGAACGGCTGGGACGAACGGCCTCCCGCCGACCTGTACGTCCTCGGTGCGAACGAATGGCGCGGCGAGAGCGAGTGGCCGCTCGCGCGCTCCGAGTCGACGGCGTTCCATCTTCGCCAGGGTGGCGGTCTCTCGCTGGGCGCGCCGGGCTCGGACGAGACGGCCGATCGCTACGACTACGACCCGGCCGATCCGGTGCCGACGATCGGTGGTGTCAACTCGGTGCTGACGATGACGCAGGGAGCCCAGACGCCAGTCCGCCCCGGGCCGATCGACCAACGCGTGCTCGAGCAGCGCCAGGACGTGCTCGTCTATACGACCGAGCCGCTCGACCGCGACCTCGAGGTGATCGGCCCCGTCGAGATGGTGCTCTATGCCGCGTCGTCTGCCCTCGATACCGACTTCATCGTGCGCCTCTGCGACGTCTACCCCGACGGCCGCTCGATCTTCCTCACGGAAGGGATCATCAGAGCGCGCTACCGCGGCAGCCTCGAGGGCGAGTCCGTCGAGCTGCTCGAGCCGGGCGAGGTTGCCGAGTACCGGATCCGGTGCTATCCCATGGCCAACGTCTTCCAGCGCGGGCACTGCATTCGCATCGACGTCACCAGCTCGAGCTTCCCCCGCTTCTCCCGCAACCTCAACACCGGTGAGGACGTGGGTACCGGAACGCGGATGCAGGTTGCCCACCAGACCGTGCTTCATACGAACACCTACCCCTCGCGCATCGTGCTGCCCGTCGTTCCGTCGTGAGTGTCGGCCGCTTCCCGACCTACGAGGCGGAGGAACGCCGCCGAACATCACGCCCGCAGGGAGTCGAGCACGTCCCGCTGAGCGGTACGCCCGCACCCGCCTTGCCGCCGCATGTCGTCGCTGCCGTTGCCGGCGTGCTCGAACAGCCGATGTCGACGCCGCCCGTTCGCGGCGTCGCAGCACTCCGAGAGGCGCTCGGGATCGAGCTCGCAAGAACGACCGGGAGGCGCGCGGATCCCGACTCCGAGATTCTCGTCACGAACGGCGCCATGCAAGCGCTCGGTGTCTGCTTTCGATCCGTGCTCGCGGCCGGCGACGAGGTCATCGTCCCGACGCCATGCTTCTTCTTCGCGGGGCCAATCCACGCCGCGGGCGGTGTTCCGGTCTACGTCCCTGGATCGGCCGCCAACGGGTGGCGCTGGGATCTGGCGGGCATCGAGCACGCGATCGGCGAGCGCACGCGGGCGCTCCTGCTCTGCAATCCCGGTAACCCAACTGGCCTCGTCCCGACGCGCAAGGAAGTGGCAGACGCCGTGGCACTCGCGGAGCGCCACGGGCTTCTGGTCGTCACCGACGAGGCGTACGAGGCCTCG
>JAYTJO010000172.1:0-3740 GCA_043730975.1 Thermoleophilia bacterium
GTCTCGCAGGACGTGATCATTCGCGATCTCGACTGCGGCACGACCGATCACATCGAGCTCGCAGCGATCCTCGACGACAAGGAAAACTCGAGTGTCGTCGGCCGCCTGCTCGCGCTCGACGTCTACAAGCCGCTCAAGGATGGCAAGCCCGGCAAGACGCTTCTGCTCTCCGCGGGAACCGAGCTGACGATGCCGCTCCTGCGGGAGATGCTCGAGGGGCTCGAGGAGCACGCCGATGGGTACCGCGTCCCGGTGCGCTCTGCTCTCAAGTGCAAGAGCGAGCATGGTGTGTGTCGGGCCTGCTACGGCACGTTCCTCGCCACCGGCTACATCTGCGAGGTCGGTGACGCCGTCGGCATCATCGCGGCGCAGTCGATCGGTGAGCCGGGCACGCAGCTCACGATGCGCACGTTCCACACGGGAGGCGTCGCAGGTGCCGACATCACGCACGGTCTCCCTCGCGTCGTCGAGATCTTCGAGGCACGCAATCCGAAGGGTGCAGCGACAGTCGCCGAGGTCGGAGGCAAGATCGAGATCGAGGACGCCGACCGCACGATCAAGGTGACGGTCGTCCCCTCCTCGCTCGACGAGAACGGCGAGCCGATTCCCGCGAAGGAGTACAGCTTCTCGCGCCGGACACGGTTCCTCGTCACGCACGGCCAGGTCGTCGAGGCCGGTGACCCGCTGAACGAAGGGTCGATCGCCCCGGCCGAGTTGCTCGCGCTCAAGGGCTCGACTGCAACGGAGCTCTATCTCGTCGGCGAGGTGCAGAAGGTCTACAAGTCGCAGGGTGTCGATATCCACGACAAGCACATCGAGCTGATCGTCCGCCAGATGCTCAAGAAGGTTCGTGTCGAGAGCGCCGGTGAAACGACGCTGCTCCCGGGTCAGCTCGTCGACAAGGCGGTGCTCGCCCGTGCGAACGACGTCGCCCGCAAGGCGAAGAAGGAAGAGGCGACCTTCGAGCCGCTGATCCTCGGCATCACGAAGGCCTCGCTCGCGACCGAGTCGTTCCTCTCGGCGGCATCGTTCCAGGAGACCACAAAGGTGCTCACGGACGCTGCGATCGAAGGCAAGGTCGATCGGCTGCTCGGGCTGAAGGAGAACGTGATCATCGGCAAGCTGATCCCCGCGGCCACAGGCCTGAAGAAGTACCGCGGCATCGAGATCGAGCCGGCAGAGCCATTGCCGTCCTCGATGTTCGCCGCGGAGGCGCAGGAGCTGCTCGCTGCGCTGGAGGAGATCGGCGACGGCGACATCGACCTGACGACGCTCGGCCTCGGGTTCGAGGACGAGCTGCCGGTCGAGGACGCTCCGCCGGAGGCGACCGAGGAGGCGTAGGGGCTATGCGAAGCGGCGTGTCAGCGCCGCGTAGCGTCGCCCGCCTGTAAGAGCAGGAACGAATTACTGAAGCGCCGGGGAGCTACCCCGGCGCTTCGTTTTTTGGCTGGTCGGGTTGGTCGTTGGATCGCCCCGCTGAGAACTAGGGTGGAGCGACGGTCACCGCGCACAATGCGAGCAGGATGACGAAAGCCCCGCCGATAGTGCCGTCAATTCGTCATGCCGCGGTGCCCTTCCCGGCCTCCTTGGCGCGTCGGAGCGCCCGTTCGGCCCGCTCGAAGAGGGAGATGCCGTCGTCGTCGGGCTTCAGCTCTGCGATTCCTGCCGACAGGCTCGGGGCGAAGCCCAGGGGGCGGGGGAGGCGGCGAAGCGATGCCTGGACTCGCGCAAAGGTCGCTTCCGCTTCGATCCGACCAGCGTCGGGCAGAACGACGGCGAATGCGTCTCCACCGCAGCGGAACACAAGGTCGCCGGGGCGGAGCGTCGCTCGAAGCAAGCTGGCGATCTCGGCCAGGAGCGCATCGGCCGCCGACTGCCCGAGCCGTACGTTCGCTGTCCTGAGGTCGTCAACGTCGAGCACGCACACCGCGAGCTTGCTGCTGCTGCGGAATGAACGGGCGACCTCGAGGGCCAACGTCTCGTGGAGCGGCTCGCGATTTGCAAGCCCGGTGAGCGCGTCGGTCGCGCTCGGTTGTCGTGTGGAGGCCCGCCGGGCCTTCGTGATAGCGGGCCCGGCGTGGCGTGCGATCGCCTCGAGCGTTTTGAACTCGGCTCCAGCGACGGGCGGTTCCTCGTCCTGGCCGTAGACGATGAGGAACCCTAGGCGCTCATCTTCCGAGCCGATCGGGACGGCGATGGCTGACAGCATTACGCCCGCCTCGCCGCACCCTTCGCGGTAGTGGTACGAAAGACCGACGGCCCGCACGGCAGCCCCTCCCGGCGGCCCGACGGTGGCGCCTACCGTGTCCGGGTCGATGCCGACGGCTGCGACCAGCGGGATTCCGTTGATCTCCACGGTGACGGCTGCTGCGGCAACCCCGGGAAGCGATGCGGCCGCTTCGGCACACCGTGTCAGAACCTCGTCGAGATCGAGTGTCCTCCCGAGCGACTCGACGATACGTGCCCGCAGGCTCTCCTCCCGTACCCTCTCGACCGCCTGTGCAAGCTCGCGTGCGAGACCGTCGAGCCGAGCACTCAGCTCGAGAAGACCGTGCGTGAACTGGGAGCGCGTGTCACGGTTCGTGCGCCAAGCGTGCACTCCCACAACGATGACGAGCACCAATGCGAGGGTCGCAAGCGCGACGAATACAAGGGGCTCCATGGTGTTCGAACCCTACTCTTGCCTGTCCGGCGAGCCGTCCATCGCGCACGTATTCCCCGGGCGGCGCACTACGTCCCGTCGTCACACAATCGGTTCTTGCCGTCCTTGGCCAGCTTGACCAGTGCCCCGGACCGCGCCTGGAGCGTCTCCGGTGTGTCGTCGGGTCGGAGCTCGACGAGCCCACCGGACATCGCCACGGGGCCTACCTCTCCGAACGGCCGTGCCACCATCTCGAACGCAAGTCGGCCGTAGAGAAGCTTCGCGAACTCGCGCGTCGTGTCGGGCAGGATGAGGAAGAACTCGTCCGCTCCGCCGGAGTTTCTGAACGCGGCGTCGCTGCCGCGGATCGTGGCAAGGACACGCTCGCCGAACTCCGCGAGAACATCGTTTCCGATTTCTTGCGAGAACTTCCTGTTGATCTCGCCGAAGTCGTCGAGGTCGATCTGGATCAAGGAGAGCGGTCGACCATGGCGCCGTGCGGCGCTGATCTCCCGGGGCAGCGCCTCCTCGAACGCGAGGGCGCTGCCGACGCCCGTTCGCAGGTCCGTCGCGGCGAGTTCCTGGACGTCGAGGAAGCGGAACGCGTTCTCGACCGCCGGGCCTGCATAGCGGGCGATCGTTGAGAGAATCGTGACTGCTTCTACGTCGAACGCGTTGGCGTCTCGCGAAAAGACCGCGAGCATTCCCGTCCCGTCGAGTCCGAGCGGGACAACGAGGCCGGTGCGCAGCGCGTCGGCGTGGTTCACGTCCCACGAGGTGCGTCCGGCAACGAACCGCGCCCCGTCCGGTGGGCCGGCCAGGAAGGCGGCGGCGCCATCGGCTACGAGACCCCGAGTGGCCGTGGCCTGGAAGCCAGTTCCACGCTGTACCTTGACGGCGCTGCCGTCAACCGAAGGCAATGCGGACGCAGCGGCGAGCGTGCGCTGCAGCACCTCGTCAAGGTCGATCGTCGAGCCGATAGCGTCACCCAGTCCGGAAACCGGATCGACCGGACGACGAGAGTTGGCTTCGATCCGCTCGACAAGGTCGACGAGTCGATCGTCCACGTGCTCGAGCGCCGTCACGATGCGCGCGTCGA
>JAYTJO010000173.1:0-1866 GCA_043730975.1 Thermoleophilia bacterium
CGTCGGTGTCATCCACGACTGGAAGTCGAACTGGTACACCGGCAAGAAGGAGTTCGCCGACTACATTCTCGAGGATGTCCGTATCCGCGAGCACATCAACGGCAAGCTGTCTCATGCTGGCCTCTCCGACATCCTGATCCGGAAGGACAAGCAGCGGATCACGGTCGACATCTACACCGCCCGCCCCGGCATCGTGATCGGCAAGTCGGGAGTCGAGGTCGACGCGCTCCGCAAGGAGCTGCACGCGATCACGGGCAAGTCGGTTCATATCAACATCAACGAGATCAAGCGGCCCGAGCTCGATGCACAGCTCGTCGCGCAGTCGATCGCCGAGCAGCTCCAGAACCGCGTCTCGTTCAGACGTGCAATGAAGCGGGCTCTTGCCTCGGCAATGCGGTCGGGTGCTCAGGGCATCAAGATCCAGTGCGGTGGACGGTTGGGCGGTGGCGAGATGAGTCGCGTCGAGCGCTATACGGAGGGTCGCGTGCCGCTGCACACGATTCGCGCCGACATCGACTACGGCTTCGCCGAGGCACGGACGACGTTCGGCCGGATTGGCGTCAAGGTCTGGGTCAATAAGGGCGAGATCATGCCGGAGGGTTACGAAGGAACCTCCACGGGCAAGGAGACCCGCCTTGGTGACCAGGATCAGGCGCGTCGCAAGCGCGGTGGCGCCGCAGAAGGCCTCGGAGCCTCCCGCGAGAGTGGCCGCGGACGCAGTCAGGATCGCGAAGGTCTCGGCCTCGTCAAGAAGGGCCGACGTGGACCGGGCGGCGGCGGAGCACCCGGCGGCGGAGGCGGTGGACGCCCTCCGGGCGGTGGGCGTGGCCCGCGACCCGGCGGCGGCCAGGCTCGTCCTTCAGGCGGACAGGGTGGCGGCCCACGGCCGGCACGTTCCCAGCGCCCGCCGCGCCCTGCTGAGCCTTCGGCTCCCGAGACGACGGATGCGCCGATGCCGGACGTGACGCCTAAGGCTCCCGCCGAGGGGACTGATTCCTGATGCTGCTGCCCAAGAAGACAAAGCATCGGAAGCATCATCGTGGACGTCGTCGCGGCTTTGCGAAGGGCCAGTCGACCGTGCAGTTCGGTGACTACGGGATCAAGGCGCTCGAGGACGGTTGGATCACCAACCGGCAGATCGAGGCCGCTCGTATTGCGATGACGCGCAAGATCAAGCGTGGTGGCAAGGTCTGGATCAACATTTTCCCGGACAAGCCCTTCACCAAGAAGCCCGCCGAGACGCGGATGGGCTCGGGCAAGGGCTCCCCGGAGGGATGGGTCGCCGTCGTCAAGCCGGGGCGCGTGCTGTTCGAGCTCGCCGGCGTCGATGAGGCTCTGGCGCGCGAGGCACTCCGCCTCGCAGCTCAGAAACTGCCGATGAAAGTGAAGTTCGTGAGGCGGGAGGCTGATCTCTTTGAGAGCTAGGGAACTACGTGTAATGACGGACGAGGAGCTCGACGAGAAGATGGTCGCAACCCGCAAGGAGCTCTTCAATCTCCGCTTCCAGTCGGCCACCGGCGCGCTCGAGAACAGCGCCCGGCTGCAGTCGGCCAAGCGCGAGATCGCCCGCATCCTGACCGTGAAGACCGAGCGTGAACGACTGGGGAAGATCTGAGATGGCAGAACGAAAGAAGAAGACAACTGAAAAGGCCCCGGTCGACGCGGTCGAGGTCGAGGAGGTCGTCGCCGAGATTGCGGCCGAGGTCGTCGCCGTCGAAGAGGCGATCGAGGAGGTCGTTGCCGACGACGTCGCCGAGATCGTCGCCGAGGTCGCCGAGGTGGAGGAGGTCGTCGAGGCAGCCGTCGTCGAGGACGCCGACGCGATCGTCGCTGAAGTCGTGGCCGTCGAGGAAGTGATCGAGGAGG
>JAYTJO010000174.1:0-2100 GCA_043730975.1 Thermoleophilia bacterium
CGCGTCGGCCCTGAAGTACAGAGCAACGCGGTCGAGCCCTGCTCCGACCCAGACGACCTCGCCCGTGGCACACAGAGCATCGAGCGACGCAGAGTGATAGTCGGGGACACGGCGGCGCAGCACCTCGCTCTCCCACAACGAGACGGGGAGCGGCAGCCCCTGCAGCGGAACGAGCGCTTCTCGCAGCGTTGCTCGGCGGTCGATCCCATGCCAGGCGGGGAGGAAGCGTCCGAACGCTGCCTGCTCGGCCGGCTCGACCTCCTTCCGCAGGGCCGCGAGCGAGGCCCGGCGGAGTCTCCGGAGCACGTCGGGATCACACCACTCCCGTTCCGTGCCGCCGGGACGAAGCTCACCGCGAACGAGCCTGTCGGCCAGCTCGAGTGACGTCAGGGAACTCTCGACGATGCCCGGCTCGAGCCCGTAGCGACCGGCCGCCTCCGCCGTCGTGAACGGGCCGCGCGACCTTGCGAAGCGACCGAGCAGAGCAGCGAGCGCATCGAGCACCGGATCGAGGAACGCTTCTGGAAGGCCGCCCGGAGGCATCACGCCGAGGGCGTCCCGGAAGAGGCCCGCGTCCTCGATCGCGATCAGCCGCTCCTCCCCCGCCATCCGAACCCGCAGCGCCCGACGCTCGGCTTCGAGAACTGCCGCGTGCCCCGCGTCGACCTCGTCGTCTCGGAGATCGCCACGACGCCGAAGGAGGTCGTGCAGCTCGTCGGGCGAGCGTGGGTTGCCGGCAAGCTGCGCCTCGACGTCGGCGAGCGCAACCGGATCGAGCAGGTCACGCAGCTCCTCCTGCCCGAGCAGCTCGCGAAGCAGGTCTCGGTCGAGCGAGAGCGCCTGCGCTCTCCGCTCGGCTGCGGGCGTGTCATCCTCGTACATGTAGGTGGCGACGTACGCGAAGAGCAGCGATGACGCAAACGGCGAAGCTGACGCCGTCTCGACCTCGACAAGATCGAGCTCGCGCGTCTGGAGCCCGCGCAGGATTTTCTTCAGCGCCGGCAGGTCGAAGACATCCTGCAGACACTCGCGGTACGTCTCGAGAACGATGGGAAAGGAGCCGTAGTTGCGCGCGACCTGAAGCAGGCTCTGGGCCTTGAGGCGCTGCTGCCAGAGCGGCGTCCTCTGACCTGGACGGCGGCGCGGGATCAGGAGTGCCCGTCCCGCGTTCTCACGGAATCGGGCGCCGAACAGGGCCGTCTGCCCTACCTCCTGGACGACCAGATCCTCGATCTCCTCGGGTGAGAGGAGTAGATCTGTGATCGGCGGAGGAAGGTCGGCCTCCGGGAGGTGGAACGCGATCCCGTCGTCCGACCAGATCGACTGCACCTCGAGCCCGAGCGAGTCGCGCAGGCGCGCGCCGAGCGCCATCGCCCACGGGGCGTGCACCCGGGCGCCGAACGGGGTCAGGATGCACAGCCGCCAGTCGCCGATCTCGTCGCGAAAGCGCTCGATGACGATAGTCCTGTCGGAAGGGACGACGCCGCCATTCGCCACGGCCTGGTCTCGAAGGTAGGTGAGCAGGTTCCTCGCTGCGAGTGGGTCGAGGTGGTAGTCGGCGCCGAGGCTCAGGAGCGCCTTCGCGTCGCTCAGCGCGACGAGCTCGCGCGAGGCACGGCCGATCTTCTCACCCAGCTCGAACGGCCGCCCCACTCCCTCTCCCTTCCAGAACGGCACCGCGCCGGGCGCACCCGGCGCCGGAGAGACGAGCACGCGATCGCGCGTGATCTCCTCGATCCGCCACGTCGAGGCACCGAGCATGAAGGTTTGGCCCTGACGCGCCTCGTAGACCATCTCCTCGTCGAGCTCGCCGACGCGCCCGCCGCCTTCGACCTGGAAGACGCCGAAGAGGCCACGGTCGGGGATCGTGCCGGCGTTCGTCACCGCCAGCCGACGCGCACCCTGCCGTCCCTTCACCACACCTGCCGTGCGATCCCAGACGATTCGCGGGCGTAGCTCGGCGAACTCGTCGGACGGGTAGCGGCCCGCAAGCATGTCGAGCACGTTCTCGAGCTGCGCGCGGGCGAGATCGGCGAAGGGGTAGGCACCTCGGACGAGCTGATGGAGGTCGTCGACCGAAATCTCATCGTCGGCGCAGAT
>JAYTJO010000175.1:0-1940 GCA_043730975.1 Thermoleophilia bacterium
CCGGTTGGCCCGTCACGACACTCACCTCGGAGAGCGAGGGCCGGCTCGCATTCGACGGCGCCGTAGCGCGCGCGTCGGGAGAGCTCCCGAAGGTCATGGCCGTGGTCGACCTCGGCGGAGGCTCCACCGAGATCGCCATCGGTAACGCTCGACTCGGCGCCACGTGGGTGCGCTCCGCCGATCTCGGCTCGCTTCGCCTCACGCGAGCCCATCTGCCCGACGATCCGCCAACCAGCCGTCAGATCAGGGGCGCCCGTGACGCCGCCCGGCGTGCGCTCTCGGGATTGAAACCCCCTTCGCCTGATCTCGGAATCGCCGTCGGGGGCAGTGCACGCGCGATCGGGAAGATCGTCGGCCCATATCTCGACTCGGAGGCCCTCGACGAAGCTGTCGCTTGTCTCGCCCGACGGCCCGCAGCGAAGGCCACACGTTCGTTCGGGATCAGCGCCGAGCGCGCGGAGACACTGCTCGGCGGTGCAATACTCCTCTCCGAGGCGTGCCGTGTCCTCGGGACGCCACTCGAGATCGGCCGTGGTGGCCTGCGCGAGGGTGCCGCGCTCGAGCTCGCCGTGCTCGAAGCAGCCCGCGCAGCCTGACCGTCAGGACTGCCAGGACTTCCACAGCGCCGCGTAGGCGCCCTTGTTGGCGATCAGCTCGTCGTGCGTGCCGAGCTCCTGGAGTAGTCCGTTCTCGACGACCGCAACTCGATCCGCGTCGTGGGCAGTGTGCAAGCGGTGGGCGACTGCGACGACGGTGCGACCCGTGAGTACCGAGGCGAGCGAACGCTCGAGGTGTCGTGCCGCGCGCGGATCGAGCAGCGACGTCGCCTCGTCGAGGACGAGCGTGTGGGGATCGGCGAGCACGAGCCTGGCCAGGGCGAGCTGCTGTGTCTGCGCCGGAGTAAGTGCGGCGCCGCCGGCACCAACAACCGTCTCGAGCCCCTCGGACAGCGCCTCCACCCACGCGGTCGCATCGACGGCGTCGAGCGCAGCAAGGAGCTCTACATCCGACGAGCCCGCGCTCGCGAGGCGCAAGTTGTCCGCCAGCGTGCCAACGAAGACGTGCTGCTCCTGGGTTACGAGGGCCACCTCGCGACGGAGGATGTCGAGCTCCAGGTCGACGAGAGGCACGCCGCCGACCTCGACGCGCCCGGTTCGCGGAGGATGGATGCCTGCCAGCAGGCGGCCCAGCGTCGATTTCCCTGCTCCGGAGGGACCGACGACCGCGATTCTCTCCCCCGGCTTCAGGTCGAGCGCGATTCCGTGCAGGACGTCACGACCGGGGACGTAGGCGTAGCGAACGTTGTGCGCGCGGAGCCAGTCGTCCTCCGGCTCCTCGCCGGTTGCCTCCCGGTCAGGCGGGACATCTGCGATGCCAACGAGACGGGCGAACGATGCACCTCCCACCTGCACCTCGTCGAGCCACGAGAGGAGCCGGTCAACCGGATCGGCGAGCTGCTGGATGTAGAGCACAACCGTTGTGACCTCGCCGACGGTGGCATGACCCGCCGAGACGAGATAGCCGCCCCAGGCGAGCGCGGCCACCACAGGGAGGACATAGGCCACGTCGACGCTCGGAAACCAGATCGTCCGCAGCCGCAGCGTGAATCGCTCCGAGGCGTAGGCATCAGCGAGATTCGCGTCGATCCGTCTGGCCCGCTCCTCGGCGAGCCCGAGCGCCTCGACCGTGCGACCGCCATCCACGGTCTCGCCCGTCGTGCCGGCCAGTGAGGCGTACGCGGCACGCTCCCACAGGTAGCCGGCCGGTGCGTAGCGGAGGTACCAGCGCGTTCCCACGATCAGAATCGGCACCCCGACGATGCAGGGAAGCGCCGCAATCGGACTCACCCAGACGGCAGCACCGACGACGAGGAGCGCGGTGACGCAGGCGATCGACGTCTCGGGGATGGCGAATCGGACCGTCCGGGCGAGCGCGTCGAC
>JAYTJO010000176.1:0-2743 GCA_043730975.1 Thermoleophilia bacterium
GCCGGCGCCGGCTCGTCGTCGCGCTCGCTCTGAGCGTCGTCGCGTGGGGAGCATGGGCGATTGCGGCCGGACTGATCTGCCGATCTCTCGGCTTCTCGCTCTCGCCGATCGAGCTCGTCTTCGTCACGGCAGTGATCAACCTTGGGGTCGTGATCCCCAGTTCACCGGGGTTCATCGGTACCTATCAGTGGCTCGCTGTCTCCGCGCTCGGCGTTGTTGGTGTCGACGGGGAAGTTGCAATCGCGTTCTCCCTCCTGATGCAGGCGATCTGGTTCATCCCGACGACGATCGTGGGAGGCGTGATAGCCGTGCGAGAGGTACACCGAGACCCTCGCCGGCTGCCTGCCGAGAGCGAGCCGCCAGTACCATCGCCCGGATGAAGGTCCTGCTCGTGAGCTTCTACTTTCCCCCGGCGGGAGGGGGTGGAGTTCAGCGTCCCCTCAAGCTCGCGCAGTACCTGCCCGCGCTCGGCATCGAGACGCATGTGCTCGCGCCCGACGACCCCCAGTGGATCCACCGCGACGAGGCCTTGCGGGTACCGACGCAGGCCTGGGTGCATCGGGCTCGGTACCTCGGGCCGAGCGGACGCAAGCCTGCAGAGGAGCTCCACGGCAAGGTCGGCGTCGCGCGCATGACGACGCAGGCGCGGCTCTTCGGCCGCCGGGCCCTCGTGCCGGACGAGAACGTGCCCTGGAACCTCACCGCGATCCCTGCAGCGATCAAGCTCGTGCGCAAGCACGACATCGACGTCGTCATCACGACCTCGCCGCCGAACTCGATCCACCTCGTCGGCGCTGCGGTCAAGCGGGCGACGGGTGCCCGCTGGGTTGCAGACCTGCGCGATTCACCGATCGCCCACGTTCATCGCCGCTCCGAGAGCGCCGCCGTCCGAGCCAAGGAGAAGGTCGACGTCGGCGTCGCGAAGCTCGTCGCGCGGTCGGCTGACGCCATCGTGTGCGTCGCGGACTTCATCGCCGACGAGGTTCGCTCACTCGAGCCGCGCGGCAGCATCGTCACGATCCCGAACGGCTCCGACTTCGACGACTTCGAGGGGCTCGACTACACCCCGGGCGAGCGGCTGCGACTCACACACACGGGCAGCTTCTTCGGCAAGCGAGATCCTCGGCCGTTCCTGCAGGCCTTCCACGACTCCGGCATCGATGCGACGGCCCGGTTTCTCGGGGACTTCCGCAGCGCCGATCGCGAGTGGGCCGAGCCGCTCGATCTGGGCTCCAGGCTCGAGCTCATTCCCTACGCACCGCGGGCGACATCGCTCGCGCTGCAACGGGACTCGGAGGCGCTGCTGCTGCTCATTCCCGATGCAGGGGGCCGTGGCAAGGGCGTGCTCTCGGGCAAGGTGTTCGAGTACATCGCCGCACGGCGGCCAATTCTCGCCCTGGTTCCTCCCGACGGTGCCGCCGCAGATCTGATTCTCGAGGCGGGCGCCGGCGTCGTTGCACCGCCGGACGATGTCGAGGCGATCCGTGTGGCGCTCGTCGAGCTCGATCGTCGCTTCCATACCGAAGGCCTGCCGGACGTGGAGCTCTCTGAGGACTGGCGACGAAGGCTCGCGCGGGAGACGCGGGTCGAGGAGACGGCCGAGCTCCTGAGGTCGCTGTGTTGAGGTCGCTGTGTTAAGCCTGGATCCACCGTTTTGCGCGGGCGTTGCATCTCGTCCGGCTCGCCAGGCCGCTCCCCGTCCGGGTGGGGCACGTTTCTCCCTTTCGGGGTGGCCCCACCCGGACGGTGCGCTCCGCGCGGGGAAGGAGTCATGAAGGCCACCGGCCTTAACGACTCCTTCCCCGCGCGCCCTGACGACCCGGACGAGCGCCTCGCGATCACGCAAAACGGTGGATCCAGGCTCAGCCGGCGACAGCCCGTCGTCGACGCGCTGTTCTTTGCGACGGTGTTCACCGTCACGTTCGCGAAGATTCACTGGAATGTCGGCGGCGACCTTTCGCTCTCGGATGTCCTGACGATCCTCTTTCTGATCGCCTTCGCGCTCGGTCGGATCGAACGGCTGGATGGTCGGTTCGCCCGCTCGGCGGCAATCACGTTCGGGTTCTTCGTCGCGTTCCTCGCCGTCTATCTTCTCGGCTTCTTTAACCTCGAGACGGCGACGGCGCTGGCGCAGTGGGCGAAGGGAATGTTCAAGTTCGTGCTCCACTTCCTCTTCCTGTTCGCAGCGGTTGCGCTCGTCGCCCGCCGCAGCCAGCGCTTCTACTGGTGGACGCTCGCTGCGTTCTGCGGAGGCGTTGCGTTCAACGCGCTCTACGGGGTGCTTCAGCTCGGCGTCGCCCAGGGCGCAGGAGGCAACCTCGACGCAGCGCTGCTTGCACCCATTACCGGAGGAGCCAGCCAGATCAACATCTACGGTGCGATCGAGGGAGCGAACGTCTACCGGCCGAACGCTCTCACCGGCGATCCGAACCACCTCGGGATCGAGCTCGTGATCCCGATCCTCATCCTCCTGCCGATCTACCTCCGCCTCGAGCGCGGCCATCGGCTCCGGGTGCCGCTGATGGTGACGCTCATGCTCCTCTTCGTGATGGAGCTTGCGACGCTATCGCGGAGCGGCATGCTCGGACTGCTTTGCGGCTTGCTCGTGCTCGCCGTTCCGTACCGGCACATGCTGTTCACGGCCCGGTTTCTCGTTCCGCTCGTCGCCGTCGGGCTCGGGATCCTCGTCTTTGTCTCCCAGCGCGCCGACTTCTTCGAGACTGTTCTCAGGTCGCGCGTCGAC
>JAYTJO010000177.1:0-1846 GCA_043730975.1 Thermoleophilia bacterium
GTCACGAGACCTCCGGCAGCCGTAGCCGCGCTTCGACGCCACGCATCACCGCGGATAACGTCCAGACGAGAATGAGGTAGGTGACCGCGACGACGAGGAGCATCTCCGAGTCACGGAAGGTGACCGCGGCGATGCTGCGTGAGACGTTCGTCAGCTCGGCGTACCCGATTGCCGTCAGCAGCGAGGTGTTCTTGAGCACGGAGATATACGTGTTGATCGACGCGGGCAGCGCGATGCGTCCGCCGATCGGGAGCGTGACGTTGAGAAACGTCGCGAGTCGACCGAAGCCGAGCGCGAGGCTCCCCTCCCGGTAGCGGTACGGGACGGCCTCGAACCCCGCACGGAAGTTCTCCGTGCTGAACGCCCCACCCCAGATCGTCACCGCGATCCAGGCTGTCATGAACGGCGAGAAGCTGATTCCGATCTGCGGGAGCCCGTAGAAGATGAAGAAGATCTGAACGAGGATCGGCGTGTTACGGATCACCTCGACGTAGACGGCAGCCAACTGGCTGACGACCGGGATGCGGTGGGCACGTGCTGCGCCGAGCACGAGCCCGATCACGAACGATCCGAAGATCGCGATCGCTGCCACCTCGATCGTGCGAACGAGACCCCAGGCCAGCTCCGGCAGGTGGTCGAGGATGAAGCCCCATTCGATGCCGGCAATGATCATGAGTTGGATGGTCGGGGAGCGGCCGCGAGCGCAGCCGCTCCCCGAGGCTTGGTGTGGATTACGTGCAGGCTGCCGTCGGGTCCTTGCCGACCGGGTACGCGAAGGTGTTCCCCGGGCGCGGAACGTTATCGAGGAAGCCCGGGACGAACCTCGCCGGTGCATTGCGCCTCAGGATCGCAGCGAACTCGTCCTTGGCACGCATTCGCCGGATCGCGGCGTTGACCCACCTGGCCGTCTCGGTGTCGCCCTTACGAATCCCGATCCCCCAGGGGACGTTGAGGAACTTGTCGTTCGTCAACTTGAGACTGTTGTCAACAGTAGCAACGCCGAGCACGAATGCGTCGTCGAACATGAACGCCTCTGCCTGGCCATTCTTGACCGCGAGTACCGCTGCGGCCGTCCCGTCGACCTCCAGGATCTTCGTCGACTTGAAGCAATTGCGCATCCAGGTCGCGTAGAGCGCTCCGCGCGTCGTCACGACCGTCTTCCCCGCGAGGTCGGCGGTGGAGGTCACCGACGACTCGTTCTTGACGAGCAGCCGCCCGGTCGCCGAGTAGTACGGGATCGAGAAGTCGATCTGCTGGGCGCGAGTCGCGGTCCAGGTGAGCGTCGAGATGATGACGTCGACCCGCTTGGATTCGAGGGTCGGGATCCGACTCGGCGTCGTCACGCAGGTGAGGCTGACCCGGTTCGGCCTGCCGAACCCGAGCGTCGCAAACCGACGCGCAACCTCGACGTCGTAGCCGCCGTTCTTGCCCTGCACGTCGATGAAGCCGAACGGCGGGAAGTCGCACTTGACGCCGATCAGCCAGCGTTTGCGCGACTGTACCTCGGTCGGCAGGGCCGGCAGCTTCGGAATCGTCGCGTTCGCCGCCCTCGGGGACGCGACACTCTTCTCCGAGGTCGACTGCGCGAGCCCCCACGTCGCCATTGCCGCCGAAACCAGACCCACCCCGATAGTTACAAGGATGATCCGTCTCATTCTGTCACTCCTTCCGCGTCGATCGACAACTCCTCGAGGGAGTCCGCCAACTGGAACGTCCGGCGGAGAAACCGCCGCGTCCGCTCGTCCTGCGGATCGTCGAGCACATCGGCAGGCTTGCCCTGCTCGACGATCTGCCCGCCGTCCATGAACACCAACCTGTCGCCCACCTCGCGAGCGAACTGCATCTC
>JAYTJO010000178.1:0-2919 GCA_043730975.1 Thermoleophilia bacterium
CGAGCGGGTACCCTGTGGGCGCTCGGGGTGTGGCGCAGCCTGGTAGCGCGCTCCGTTCGGGTCGGAGAGGTCCCCAGTTCGAATCTGGGCACCCCGATAAGCGTGGGGGAACCCCTGGTTCCCCCACGTGCCCCCTCCTCAGCCGCGGCACGGATTGAGGTTTGCTGGCCTCCCGCCGGGGCAAGCCCGGCTCCGGCCGACAGTGTGTGGCTGCTGATAGCGCTAGCGCTGCGTATGCTCGGGCGATGTTGCGGGCAGTCATCTTCGATGTGGACTTCACGCTTTCGCGACCCGGGCCCGAGCTCGGGCCCGATGCATATCGCCGTGTCGGGCTCGCGCACGGGCTCGATCTCGATCCAGGCCGGTACGAGGCGGCTCGCCTCGCGGCAATGGAAGACCTCCGCTCGCATCCCGAGCTCGTCCATGACGAGGAGTTGTGGGTCACCTTCACCGAGGACATCGTGCGCGGAATGGGGGGCAACGCGGCCGGGGCGCGCGCCTGCGCGGCCGACATGGTGAGGCGCTGGGAGATCCACGAGAACTTCCATCTCTACGACGACGCGCTTCCCGTTCTCGCCTTGCTCCGAGAGCATCAGCTCTCGATCGGTCTGATCTCCAACGGGCAGCGTGACCTCGAGGAGTTCGCGCTCCATCACATGCTGCGCGTCGAGTGTGCAGTCGGCTCGAAGGCGCACGGTCGGACGAAGCCGCATGCCTCGATCTTCGTGGAGGCCCTGTCCATCCTCGGGGTCTCGGTGGCCGAGGCGGTGATGGTGGGCGACTCCGTGAAGGACGACATCGAGGGCGCCCGTGCGCTCGGGATGCGCGCGATTCTCGTCGACCGCGACGGTCTCTACGCCACCGAATCCGACCGCATCACCGACCTTTTCCAGTTGCCGGTCGCGCTCGGCCTCACTGGGGCGTAGCTCCTGCGGCTGCACGGCATCTGCAATGCGTCGTATCCTGCGTCCACGTTGACTGATCGTTCAATCGCACAGGAGCGCCCCGGGCGCGATCGGCAGGCGGCGAGCGAGGAGAAGCGTCGGCTGATCCTCGACGCTGCCGTTCGGGTCTTCGCCCGGAGCGGCTACCACACCTCGCGGGTCAGCGACATCGCCGAGGAGGCGGGCATCGCGCACGGCCTGCTCTATCACTACTTCTCCTCCAAGGAGGAGGTGCTGGCAACGGTCTTCCGCGAGAACTGGGGAGAGCTTCTCGGCCGTCTCGCCCGGGTCGAGAGCTCGGACGAACCGGCCGACGAGCAGCTGCGCGGGATCGCCAAGATCCTTCTTCGTTCGTGGCGCAACGACCCTGACCTCGTGCGCGTGATGGTGCGCGAGGTGGCGCGCAGCTCACACCTCAACGATCAGGTCGACGAGATCGGCGCCGCGTTCTCGACGATCCAGCGGGTCATCGAACGAGGACAGGCCGAAGGCATCTTCCGCCCCGATCTCGACCCCGGCCTCGCGAGCTGGATCTTCTACGGCGGGCTCGAGGAGATCCTCACGGGCTGGGTGCTCGGCCAGCTCCCCGACGGTGACGAGGAGGTTGCCCGTGCAGAGCGGACAATCATCGACGTCGTCTGCGGCGGTCTTACCGTCCGCGGCGCCGTCGGCGCCTGAAGGCCCGTCAAGTGTCGGGACGATCGTCAAGCTTGGCGTCGGTGCGTTCGGCCTCGCCTGGTCACTGACGACGACCGCCGCCTACCTTCCACCGGTTCTCGGTCAGTACACGGACTCGACGTCCCTGATCGGAGCGGTGCTTGCGGCCGAGGGAGCCTTCGCCCTCACCTTGCCCCTCGTGATCGGACCCTGGAGCGACACCTTTCACACGCCGCTCGGCCGCCGGAGGCCGTTCATGCTCGTCGCAGTCGGGCCGCTCGGCTTCTGCCTTGCGTTGATGGCCTTCATGCCGAGCCTGTGGACGACGGCGCTCCTCGTCTTCGCCTTCTTCTTCGCCTACTACGTCTACGAGCCGCCGTACCGCGGTCTCTACCCCGACCTGCTGCCGGAGAGCGTCTACGGGCGCGCACAGGGCGTGCAGCACGTCTTCCGGGGGATCGCTCTCGGTGGAGGGCTGATTCTCGGTGGCCTGCTGTTCCATCTCTGGCAGCCGGCACCGTTCCTCGTGGCCGCAGGGGTCGTGACGGCCGCCTGCCTCGTACCGGTGCTCCTGCTCCGCGAGGACGGTGGGCATGGTCGCGTCTTCGAGGGGGTTCGGGTCTATATCCGCCACTCCTGGCGTGTGCTCCGACGCAACCCCGACATCGGCCGCTTTCTGCTTGCGAATGCGGCCTGGGAGGGAGCCTTCGCAGGGGCCCGAACCTTCGTCATCCTCTACATCACGGTCGGTCTCGGTGAGCCTCTGTCGACCTCGACCCTCGTTCTTGCTGCGGTCGCTTCGGGCTATATCCTCGCCGCGCTCGTGGCGGGTTCGGTGGGCGATCGGTTCGGGCTCGCGCGAGTGATCACCTGGTGTTCCGTCGCATACGGCCTTGGCTTGCTCGCAGGCGGGCTTGCGACCGAGTGGCATGCCTGGTACCTCGTCGGAATCTTCGTCGTCGCCATCTTCGCCGGTACGGTGATGACGCTTGCCTGGGGGCTGCTCTTCAAGTTGATGCCGCCGGATGACCGTGGCGCGATCGCGGGGCTCGCGACGACGACCAAGGGAATCGGACTCATCTTCGGAACCCTTCTCGCGGGGATCCTGATCGACGTCCTGGCGCCCTACCTGCCCGAGACCCAGGGGTACCAAATCCTGCTTCCGATCCTCGGTATCCTCGTCCTGCTGGGGGTTCCGCTCGTCTTCTCGCTCATCCGCGCCGAGGAGCTCGCATCAGAATGACATGACCCTGCCGGAGGTATCGAAGCTCGAACGCCGATGGGACGTACGCACCTCGACGCTCAACCACTACATCGG
>JAYTJO010000179.1:0-4335 GCA_043730975.1 Thermoleophilia bacterium
CCCGGCTCCTCCGCGTGCTCGGGTTCGGGGCCGAGTCGCATCAGCCGCTCCTCGAAGCCCTGAACCTCGAGGCTTCCGGCGAACGACTCCTCGATCACAAAGACCACCCGGTGGCCGCGCTCTCGCAGCACCTGGCCGATCGCGACACAGTTGTTCGTCGGCCCGTATGCCCCCTCGGGGAAGAATATGATCGTTCTGCTTTCCGTCATGTCAGCCTCCGTTGGCGCCGCAGCAGGACCCATGGGCAGCCCCTCGGCGGCCTCACCCCCTGGCGATCTTTGTGACAAATTGCCACAAGGAATTACCAACGGCGCGTGCAGGGCGGTCGCTGCCGAGCACGAGGAACGAACCTACGAGATCACCAATTGCGAGTCAAGGGCGGCCATGACGGCAGTGAGAGCACTCGAGCAAGGATTGACCGCCCTCGACCTGGAGGAGCTCTCGGCCGTACGCTGGTTCGCCGGCAAAGGCCGGCCACCAACGGCAGTGGAGCTCGTCGACGCCGTCTCTGTTCCCGAGAGCGAGGGTGGGTGGCTCCTCATCGTCGACATGACGCACGCCGACGGAGAGATTGTGCGCTATCTGCTGCCGGCCCGGCTCGACCCGGACGGAGCCCTCGACGAGGCCCATCCCGACGATCTCCTCTGGCCGTCACTCGCGCGCGCGATCACGTCCGGTGCGCGACTCACGGGGGCAACCGGGTCGTACACGGCGACGTCCGGTCTTCTCGATGCCGGACCGCTCGCCCGAGCACGCGCGCTGACCGACGATCAGTCGAACACGTCGATCGTGCTCGACGAGCGCCTGGTAGTGAAGTGTTATCGGCGCCCCCAGGAGGGAACGCATCCCGAGCCGGAGTTGCTGGCCGGGCTCGCACGGGTCGGGTCGAAGTGGGCACCCGGATTCGGCGGCTCGCTCGTCCGCCACGCCCAAGGAGGCGAAGAGGCCCTCGCTTGCGTCTACGCCTTCGTGCCCGGAGAGCCGGTCGGCTGGGAGGGGCTGATCGTCCGGCTCCGCGACTTGCTCACGGCCGACGACCGAGGAGCGCTCGACGCGCTGGCAGTCGAGATGGGCGCACTCGGGTCTGCGGCGGCCGGGTTGCATGTCGACCTCGCACGCGCATTCGGCATCGAGACGGCGAGCGAGAACGAGGCGCATGTAGCCGTGACCGCTGCCCTCGCGCAACTCGACGAAGCGCTCGCGCTCGCAGCACCCGATCTCGCTGCCATCCTCGAGCCTCGCGCCGGACGCGCGAGGCAGGCTCTCTCCGACCTCGACCGCCTGAGCGGCGCGCCTACCATCAGGTGCCACGGCGACCTGCACGTGGGGCAGTTCATCTCCTCACCCGACGGGCCGGTCGTGGTCGACTTCGAGGGCGAGCCCGGGCGGCCCGTCTCCGAGCGACGGCGGCTCGGCTCCCCGCTTCGCGATCTGGCCTGCCTGCTCCTTTCGTTCGATCACGCCGCAGCGGCGGCCGCCCGCCGGCTCTCATTCGGCCCTGCCCTCGAGGTCGCGTTCGCATGGAGCGCAGAGGCGCGGGCACACGCCGAGAACGCGTACCGGGACGGCATCGTCGGCTCCGGCCTCGGTTTCGACGCGCAACTCCTGCGGGCGCTCGAAGTGGAGAAGGAATGCCACGAGGTGATCTACGCTGCGACGGTGCTACCGGAATGGTCGTATGCGCCGGGGTTGGCTATCGGCCGGCTCCTCGACGGGTGAGAGGCTTGATGTGTATGAGAAGTGCGTTTGGGGTGGTTCTGCACCAAGGAGCGTGGTCGCCGAGGGCGGACGTCAACGCTGGTTGCCTTGATGTTGCCCTCGGTGGACGCGATCCGCAGCGTGCAGGGCCGCATCCAGACGTGCTTCTCATGCGCATCAAGCCTCTATGGCCCGCATGAGTCCCGAGGGATTCCTCGCGGATGTCCTCTCCGCGCCTGCGCGCCTCGAGCGAGTTCTCGACGCCTACGGCGGGCCCGGTTCACCGCTCGCCGCCGTCGAGACGGCCGACGTGGAGCGCGTGCTGTTCCTCGGCATGGGCAGCTCGCGCTTCGCGGCGCTCACCGCGGTGGCGCATCTTCGCTCCCGGGGCATCGACGCCTACGCGGAACTGGCCTCGACAGGGCTGGCCTCGCGACCGCGACCCGGCACGCTCGTGGTCGGGATCTCGGCGTCGGGCGGCACTGCCGAGACGATCGAGGCGCTCGCCCGACACCGCGGCATGAGCCCAACAGTCGCGGTGACCAATTGTCCCGACTCGGCAATCGAGGAGGTGGCCGACATCACGCTCCCGCTGCTCGCAGGCGAGGAGGAGGGAGGTGTCGCCTGCGTCAGCTTCCAGGCGACGCTCGCCGTGCTGCTTCTTCTTTGCCGGCGGCTAGCAGGCGACGCCGGGGTTGACACCCTACGACCGGCTGTCGCCGCTTGCGATGCGCTCCGGGCGACACGGGCCGAATGGCTCGACGAGCTTGTCGCCCTCGTCCGGGACAGGCACACGGTGTACACGGTCGCTCCGGCCGAGCGCATCTCGTCGGCCCTGCAGTCGGCGCTCATGCTGCGCGAGGGCCCGCGGATTGCAGCGGACGCGACCGAGACCGGCGACTGGCTCCACGTCGACGTCTACCTCTCGAAGCACCCGGGCTACACGGCACTCCTCTTTCCCGGTTCACGCTTCGACGACGGCGTCATGGACTGGGCCCGGGAGCGCGCGTCGTCCGTGATCACGGTCGGAACCGCCGTTGACGGTGCGGCTCTCCATATCCCCTACCCGAGCTCCGACGAGCCACTCGTCGCGACGCTCGTCGAGACCGGGGTCGCCGAGCTCCTCGCAGCCGAGCTGTGGCGGCAGCAGGTCTCCTCGTAGACTGGTTCCATGAATGACATCCCCGAAACGCTGCCGTTCGGCGCTGCCGAGATCCTTGCCGCCGTAGCGGGTGCCGGGCGCGTGCTCGACGCAGGGTGTGGCAGCGGGCGGCTGACGGTGGCGCTCGCGCAGGCGGGCGCCGAGGTCACCGGGATCGACACGAACGCCGGGCAACTCGAGGAAGCCGGGCGTCGTGCCGAGAAGGCGGGTGTCAGCCTGACCCTCCGTGAGGCCGACTTCAACGCGCCGCTTCCGTTCGCCGATGCCTCGTTCGACGCAGTGACGAGCCGCCTCGCGCTGATGGCGGCGGGCGACGCGGTTGTGACGCTCAAGGAGCTTGGTCGTGTCCTCGAGCCCGACGGGAGGCTCGTGACGGTTCTGTGGGCTGCGCCGGCCGAGAATCCCTGGTTCGCCGTGCCGAGAGAAGCGATCGGAGCGGTGCTCGGGCCCGAGCGGGCGTCGTTCGCACGGGCGTTCGGCAAGCTCGGGGACCCGGAGAGGGCCGCTGAGGTTCATCGCACAGCGGGACTCGTGGACGTCGATGCGGTTCGCATCGAGGGGACCCGCACGGCGCCAGACGCCGCTTCGTACTGGCAGGAGCTTTCGGTCGAGAACGGCCACTTCCGTAGGGTCGCCGCCGCCCTGAGCGAGGACGTTGCTGACAGCCTCGCCGCCGAGATCGAAGTGCGACTCGCGCCCTACCGCGAGGGAGACCACCTCTCCCTCCCGCGTACGCTCGTGATCGTCACCGCGCGTTGCTGATTGACAGCTACGAAGACGGTACGTTCGGACTACGCTGTTCGTGTCTATAGTCATCAGGCGCGTCGACCGTTCGAAACCGCGTACGCTGCGTGCATGATCGCGAGGATCCCGTTTGGAGCAACTGGGCACGAGAGCTCCCGTGTGATCTTCGGTGCCGCGGCGCTCGGGGACGTGTCGCAGGTCGAGGCGGACGTCGCGCTCGAGTTGCTGCTCGAAACGGGAATCAATCACATCGACACGGCCGCGAGTTACGGCGAGTCCGAGCTCCGGCTCGCTCCCTGGTTTCGTGAGCACCGCGACCGGTTCTTCCTCGCGACCAAGACGGGCGAGCGCTCGTACGCGGCGGCACGGGAAGAGATTCTCCGTTCGCTCGACCGGATGGCCGTTGATCAGGTCGACCTGATCCAGCTGCACTGTCTCGTGCACCCGGCCGAGTGGGAGCATGCGCTGAGCGAAGAAGGGGCTTTGCGGGCCGCCGTCGAGGCGCGGGAGGAGGGACTTGTCCGGTTCATCGGCGTCACCGGCCACGGGCTCACGGTCGCCGAGATGCATCGCCGAAGCCTCGAACGGTTCCCCTTCGACTCCGTCCTCTTTCCCTACAGCCACGTGATTCTGCAGGACGCCCAGTACGCAGCCGACGTCGAGCCACTCCTCGCGACCTGCCGGGAGCGCAACGTCGCCGTGCAGACGATCAAGGGGATCGCCCGCGGCCC